>CAYUBK010000008.1:0-28652 GCA_964442955.1 uncultured Zetaproteobacteria bacterium
GCCGGCTCGAGCATCACTGCCGAAATCGGCATCATGCGCGTTACCGAACAAACCGATGCGCTGGAAATGATGGCGGTCAACCCTAAGCAACGCATCCTGCTGCCACGCATTGTCGCCGTTACGCTGGCCGTACCGCTGCTGGTATCCCTGTTTGATGTGATCGGCATTGGCTCCGGCTATATAGTCGGGGTGGAATTGCTGGGTGTCAATCCCGGCGCTTATATGGCTGAGCTCATCGCTAAAATCACCATGCACGACATCTATGGCGGCTGGGTCAAGGCGGTCGTGTTCGGGTTTATGATCGGCATGATCTGTACCTATATGGGCTACCGTGCAGAGCCCACCACGGAAGGGGTGGCACGGGCCACCACGCAGGCAGTGGTTGTGGCGTCGGTCGGGGTGTTGATTGTCGATTATATTTTAACCTCGTTTTTCCTGTAAGGAGTTTTACTATGCAAGCATACAGAAAAGTGGAAATGAGCGTAGGCATTTTTGTCTTTCTCGGCCTGCTATCCATTGGCTGGCTAGCTCTGAAAATCGGTCAGGTTGGCGGAATCGGATCGTCAGGCTACACACTGACTGCCGACTTCGACGATGCAGGCGGCGTACGTAACGGTAGCGACATTATGATGGCCGGCGTCATTATCGGGCGGGTGGATAAGGTGACGCTGACCAATAGTGACCATGCCACGATGATTTTGCGCATCCATGATAACATCAAGATAGACGAAGGGGCGTTTGCTTCAGTGCGTACCAAGGGCATTATCGGTGACCGTTATATTCGCATTACGCAAGGAGAGGAAGAAAGTTTCCTCACGGCAGGCGATAAAATCGAAGAAACAGAATCAGCCATCAATATCGAAGATTTGATCAGCAAGTATATTTTCAGCGGTAAGGAGTAATTACTCCGCCTCGAATTGTGATTTACTGTCGTTACGATATCACTCAATAAAGACAAGGAGTTCATTATGAATCTTTTTCGACATATTCTCATCATTACTGCCATGTTATTGACTACGCCTGCATGGGCCGTTGACGATGCCCCCAACAACGACAACGAGCAAACATGCGCAGATATGAACCTGGAAACTGCCGGCCCAAAACAGGCCATTGAGTGCACGGTCAAAAACATTATTGACACGCTTAAAAGCCGTCAGGACACGAGCGTCCTGACCGACCATGACCGGGACAATATTCGCAAAGCGATCGAAGGACGTTTTGATTACCGTTACATGGCACGTCTGAGTCTGGGCAGCAAAACATGGAAAAAGCTGGATGAAGCCGAGCGTGCACATTTTATAGCAGTCAGTCGCGAAATGCTTGAACGCTCCTACGGCAATCGCCTGGTGGAATATACTGACCAGAAAGCAATCTTTGACGATGCTAAACTGGAACAGAAAAAAAAGGGTGTAATCGCAATTGTGAAATCCAGGGTAATCGATGGCGCCCGTAAAATTCCTGTCGATTACAAATTACATCAGACCAAAACCGGCTGGCAGGTTTACGAGATTTACATTGAGAAAATCCCCATGGTTCGTACAAAATACAAAGAATACAAAGAGATACGAAAAAAAGGCGGCTATAAGAAGCTCATAGAAATGCTTGAAGCCAAGCTCGCCAAACTCAAAGCAAAGGGTTAAAACTGAACAGTAACGTGAGGCCGGTCAAACCCGGAAGCACCTTGAAACGCGCGCTGGCATCTTGCCGGCGCGTGTTCCTTCTGCTGCTGTTTGCTCTCACTGCGCTGGTTGCATGGATGTATTGGCAGTCGCCCAGCCTGCAAACCCTGAAACCCACGATCGAGCGCTATATTCAGCAAGAACTGGAACTGAAAGAATTGCGGCTCGGACGTTTATCCTGGCACTGGGCCGGATTCCTCTGGTTGCGCGTCGACCACCTCGATTTCACCAGTGCCGATAACAGCCTCGCCTTTCACAACGGCAGTGCTGCTATTCGCATTCTTGTCGTTTCATTGTTTGGCGGCGAGGTCACGCCCGATCTGGTTCGCTTGAGTGATGGTACCCTTGAAGTAAAATTCAGCGACTCAGATTCCCCTGCTCTGGCCGACCAACTGAGGCTGGAGCATGTTAATCTAAACTGGCGCTATGCCGACTGGCATGGCCGAATCGAATCGCTTTCACTCAAAATGGATGGCGCTAGTCGCAGCATCAAGGCCACCTCGCCTTCACTGAAAATTTCGGCGCAAATAGATGCCGATGGCTACCCCCGCCAGCTTAAACTACACTGCCAGCATACGGACTGGTTGCCGGAAGCGCTGGCCAGCAAGATAAAAGGTAGCCCTGACCTCGATCTTGAATTGCTACGCCACAACAAGCGAAACTGGCAACTCACGACGGCCATTGCATCCGAACAGACGCTCTCCATTCTGCCCGGTACGGCATATGCCATCGAACTGAATCGCATGAATGCGGAAATGGATATTGCCATCCAACCGGGCAGCGATCTTCAACTACAAACAATTGATATCCAAACGCTGCACTGGGAACTGGCCGATAATCATATCGATGCAACAGGTCGCTGGCAGGATGGTATGCTGAAACTAAACGCAGCATCCGACCGACTGGATATGCCTCTGATATGGTCATGGTTACGTCCTCTGGGCGATGAAGAGTGGCGACACTGGTTGTCGCTGATGCATTCGGGTCTCGCCAGCCAGACGAAAGCGGAGGCTGCCTTACGCTGGCCCAATCCGCTGCAAGGGTGGCCCTCGACTGAGGCATGGGATTCCATGGTTTATCATTTACAAACACAGGTTGAAGATGCCGATTTGGTATTGGGTATTTCTGACGATGCCTTGTTACACAGCAGCGTGCAGGTCGACTTGGATCAGAAGGGTATGCATGCCCGTGTGCTGGATGCGGAACTACCTAGAAATCTGGGCCATTCCACAGCCGAAGTAATGATTCCCTGGGATACGCTGGATATGCATGTCTCCGGCAGTTCCACCACCGATGTCGCCAAGCTGCTGAAATGGTTCGGCCCGACCGATATTGCCGGCTGGAAATGGAATCATGCCAAAGCTCACAGCACCTTTACATTTCTCTGGGATTTAGGTGAAGCAGCCCCGAAGCAAGCTAGCGCTACCCTACATCCTGAAGGTATATGGAATGTTTCTCTGCTCGGGCTTAAATTACGCCTGTCCGACGGTAAAGTGCAGTGGAATCAGGATAGCGGCCTGAAACTGACGAGCATGCATATCAATAGCGAATATATGCGCACCACCCTGTCACTACAGGTGGCCCGACATGAGAATAACTGGAACATCACCGCCCTCAATGCATCGGGAACAGCTCAGATGGAAACATTGGCGGCGCACTTTCAGCTTCCGCTTACGCATGCCGCCGGTTCAATAGCGACCAGCCTGACATTTGATGATCACTGGTCTGGCTCGCTGGATTTAAAACAGGCCAGTTGGCAGCAATTGCTCGGTTCCAACAAAAAAGCAGGTGAAGCGCTCACCGTTCTTTATCAGGGTGATCTGGATGTGAAGGGTGAAACGCCCACCATTTATCTCAATAAGCTGACCAGCCAGGGAAACAAGATTAAGTTATATGAGGGAAACGCCAGCATCAACAAAATCGGATTGAAGGCGCAATTAAAAGGCATTCACACACCGTCATTCAGTGGTGCACTGGATATCGACATTCCCTTTGACGATAAAAGCCCTTGGAAAATTCTGGCCAGGGCCAGTTATCTGAACCGCCATGCCTTACCGGAAACACTCAACCACCCTGAGCAGGTGCTGGATAAACCATGGCTATTGCGCGCCGACATTGATCAGTTTGACTGGGATGATGCTCGCATGAGCGGCGTGCACATCAAGCTGTCATCAGAACAGAACAGCATCGGTATCCTCGAGGCGACCCAGATTCATACCACCCAGCTCGATATCATGGATGTGGATGCCCGCTTCACCCTGCCCGGCCAGGGCCGCGTGGAACTGCGCAAAGTCTCCGCCAGTCTGGAAAAACAGCATCTGGCCATGTCAGCCACGCTTACGCCTGAAGTAGGCGGCGGCATGAACTGGCGAGGTTTTGCCGAACTCAGTGGAGATTTCGGCCACCTGATGCAAAAGTCCGGTTTGTCTTCACGTTTTGTCGGAGGCAACAGTCATATCCTTTTTTCCGGACAGGGTATGATGCTGCGCGAGCAGCCATGGTGGCAGGGGCTGGACGGCAGGCTGCGCATGCGCGTCGATGACGGTCGAATTCTCGAAGGTGGAACGCTGACCACCTTTCTGGCTGCCATCAATTTATCCCAGTTGCCCGCCCTGTTGCTCGGCCAACGCAAGGATTTGACCGGCCCCGGCATCATGTTTAAACGCTTGCAAATGGAAGCGATTATGCAAAATCAGGATATCCGCATTCGCAACATCGCCATGCGTTCAGCCGCCTTTGATCTGATTGGCCACGGCAGCATAGATATCGCCAAAGCCATGGTTGACCTGTATCTGATTGTCAAACCGTTGCAGAATCTCGATGCGCTGCTGTCCAAAATACCTTTGCTACGCGATATTCTGGGTGGCGCATCCCACAGCCTGATGCGCAAGGTCTATCATATGCACGGCCCTTTCACCGACGCCAAAGTCGAATCGGTCAGCCCCGAAGCGGCCGGACTGGCCTCAAAAGGATTCATCGAACACCTGCTCAGCCTGCCCAACGCCTGGTTCGGCTCGGATGAAACACCGCAGACAGCACACCCCGCCCGTTAAGCAAATGCAGCTATGAAGTATATGATAACTGGAAAGCCCTCATAGACGGAGCGCTCTGCGGTAGCTATCGTTCGCCGCGTTTCGGGTGCCCAATGATCTTGTCGATCACGGGTGAAACGGGAAGTCCGGTGCGGAGATTGATTGCAATCCTCCAATTCCGGCGCAGCCCCCGCTACTGTAGGCCTGACAACGCTGTTTAAATCCACTGGGATCACTACGATTCCGGGAAGGAAAACAGCCGCGATCGAAGGCAAGCCAGGAGACCGGCCCGAAGCAAGGAATCTGCGGATTCCAGACAGGATAGTCTCGGCGGGGGACTGGTCGTGTATGGCTTCGCCGCATCCACCCGGTATCGGCAAACATGTACGCCTTCTTTTCTCTGAACTGCCCTGATCAATCTATGCACGGCGGGTGCGCTCAGGAGAACACGTGAAATCCGGAAAATCAATTCATTACATCAGCATGGGGCTGGCAGCTATGCTGATGTCGCCATCGCTTCAGGCACAATCAACACCAGAGTCGAATCAGACGCTGCCGACACTGATCGTAACAGCGGATCGGGTGGCCAATGATGCCGCTCAAATCAGCGCCGATACGACAGTGATCAGCAGGCAAGAAATCGAACGCAGTCAGAAAAGCATCGTTGCAGATCTGCTGCGTCAGCAAGCCGGCATCCATGTCGCCGCTACTGGCGGGCCGGGCAAGGCGACGTCGGTATTTATTCGCGGCGGCAACAGTGGCCATACGCTGGTTTTGATCGACGGCGTACGGGTTGGATCTGCCACGCTCGGCAGCTTTGACTGGGGCAATTTATCCACGGCCGATATTGAGCGCATTGAAATTGTGCGCGGACCGCAATCATCGCTGTATGGCGCCGATGCCATGGGCGGCGTTATTCAGATTTTTACCCGCAAGGGGACAACGGGTAACCGCATCACCGGCCACGTCGAAGCAGGCTCTTATAGTACTGCATCAGCCAGCAGTTCCGTGTCCGGCGGTACAGAGAACGGTGTCACTTATGCATTGAGCGCCAATACGCTGCGCACCGACAGCGTCTCCGCCGCCGCCAAAGGCAGTGAAACCGACCCCTATCGTCAAACCACCGTGTCGGGGCGCCTGGCGCTGCCGGTCGGCGAGGGAGAGATGGAATTGCTGGCGCGCAATGTGGATGGCACGACATCGCTGGACGGTTTCGGACCATCCGACCTGGCCAATTTCACCAGCGATACGCGTCAGTCCGTGATGTCGGCGCGCATCAGTTATCCGCTGACTGATTATCTGGAAAGCACCCTGCAACTATCCCGTTCGCTGGATGAGGTTATCGGCCACGATCCGGCCGGCGGCTTCAATAATTCCGATTTCCGCACCCGTATCAACCAGATTACCTGGCAGAATCATCTTGATCTGGATGCTGTATCATTATTGGTCGGGCTGGATATGCATCAGGACAAAGGCAACAGCGGCAGCGCCGGCTTCGCCCGTTCGCTGACCCAGAAAGCGGGCTTTGCTTCAGCCGCATGGCATACCGACTGGCTGGATTTGAACGGCTCTGTGCGTTACGACAGCAACACCGCCAGCAGCAATAAAACCACATACAAGGCCGGCCTCGCCGTGCATCCGCTCGGCGGCGTCAAAATCACCGCCAATTACGGCAC
This sequence comes from uncultured Zetaproteobacteria bacterium, assembly GCA_964442955.1. GTDB lineage: Bacteria > Pseudomonadota > Zetaproteobacteria > Mariprofundales > Mariprofundaceae > Mariprofundus. Next base: position 6,388 of record CAYUBK010000008.1, read on the forward strand.
CGGTTTCAAAGCGCCGTCGATCAATGATCTGTTTTTTCCCGCTTCGGCATTTTCGGGCGGCAATCCCAACCTGCGTCCGGAAACCAGCCGCAGCTGGGATGTGGGTCTGCACTATCAGTATCAGGGTGCCGATAACAATCATGCTGCATTCGACGCCGTCTGGTTCGACCAGCGCTTTCGCGATCTGATTGTCTGGCAGGGGCCGCCGCCAAGCTTCTTTTTCTCGCCGGTTAATATTGGTCGCGCCCATACACGCGGACTGGAACTCTCAGGCAGCGTGCATGTCGGCTTCGCCTATTTGCAGGGTATGTACACCTTCCTCAATGCCCGCGACAGCGATACCAATGCCTTGCTGCCGCGCCGGGCCAGAGACAAGGGCAGCGTGACGGCAGGCATTCAGTTGGTTGGCGTGAACGCTGAAATCAGCTGGATGGCAGTCGGGCCGCGTTTCTCATCAACCGGCAACCGCAAGCCCATGAAGGGATATCGCAAAACCGATGTTCGTGTATCCTATGCCATTAACAAACAGTGGAAACTGACCGGGCGGGTGGACAATTTGAACAACAAGACTTACGAAGAAGTATCCGGCTACGGCGTGCTGGGTCGCGCATGGTATGGCGGCATCAGCGGCAGCTTCTGATGCCTGCGCAACAATGACGGCAAGGCATGTCCGGGTTGTGGCTGCGCTGTTTGCAGCCATGGCCCTGCATGCCTTGCTGTTAAGCTGGTCATGGCCGGTGCACAATCAGGTCGTCTTCAGCGATGCGCGCCTGCAGGTGGAATTGCTGCAATCGGCCCGTTCTTCATCTACACGTTCCCCATCGGCACGTTCCCCACTAAGCCATTCACCACTGAAGCAACACGTAGTTAAGCCGGAAACACATCGCCTGCAACGCCAGCAAGCCGTTCAGGCAGTAGCCCAGACCAAAGCGCCGCAACAGCGCCTGTCCGCCCGCGTCGCAACAGCAACGCCCGCAAGGCGAGTCGCCCGCAAACCTGCATCGCAGCCTGAAATCGTGCCGACCACACCCGAGCCGGCAATCGTGCATGCAGGTGCAGAGACAAAGCCCGAGCCTGCCACGCAGACCGCACACGGGGCCGATATGAGCGCTCCACATGCCCCGCCGCCGCAAACGCAGATGCATTTGCCCGCCACGCTGGCGGCAGGGGTGCAAGCGATGCTGTTGGCCAACATCCACTATCCCCGTCAGGCCCGGCGGCATGGGTGGCAAGGCGCGGCTGAGTTCCAGTTCGATATCGACAGCCAGAATATTCGCAACATCACCATGCTGGTTTCCACCGGCCATACCATTCTGGATCGCGCCGCCCGGCGCGGACTGAGCGGCATTGCGCGCGTGCCGGTTGCCGATGGGCAGTATCGCCTGCCCGTCGCATTTCGATTACGATGAGATTCACTGCACTGATGCGCGTTATCGGGTTATGGCTGCTCTGCCTGTGCATGGCATCGCCGGCGATTGCGGCGGAACGCATTCTGGCGCTGTCGCCGCATGCCTGTGAAATCCTCTATGCTATCGGCGCAGGCGATGATGTGGTCGGCGCTGTCGATTATTGCGATTATCCCGAGCCGGTCACGCATGTGCCGCGCATCGGCAGTTATACCGGCATTAATCTGGAAGCGGCGCTGATGCTCAAACCGACCATGGCGGTGATTTCCGCCACCAGCCAGCAGCAGCAACAATTGCAGGCGCTGGGTATTCGCGTCATCCGCAGCGCGCCGCAAAGCGTGGATGACGTACTGGCGGATATCCGTCGCCTGGGTCGTCTGACCGGCCATGCCCGGCAAGCCGAAACCTTGGCGGCGAACATGCAACAACGCCTGGACAGACTGGTTCGCATTGCAGACGACAAGCACAGAAAGGTGTTTTACGAAGTCTGGCATGAGCCGCTACAAGCCGTCGGCGGCACGGGTTTTATCAACGACATGCTGCAACGAGTAGGCTTGAACAATGTGTTTGCATCCATCCGGCTGGAAACGCCGCGCATCAATATCGAATCGGTGCTGCGCGCCGCGCCCGATGTCATCATCATTCCGTCCGAGCATCGCGATGTGGCAGAGCGCAAGCGCTTCTGGAAACAGTGGTTGGGCGAAGGCGTGCGCATCGTCGTGGTCAACCCCGACCTGCTACACCGTCCCGGTCCGCGCGTTATCGACGGTATGGAAGCGCTACAACATGCGCTGGAGGAGCTGCCATGAGCAAGCAATTCAACAGTCCCGAGCGCGAAGCGATTTATAGCGTCATTCACGAACGGCGCGACATGCGCCATTTTGACGGCGGCACGGTTCCGCCTGAGATTCTGAAACGTATTCTGCGAGCCGGTCACGCCGCGCCATCGGTAGGTTATATGCAGCCGTGGCGTTTTGTGCGTGTTACCCACCCCGCACTGCGTAATGCGTTGATTGCATTGGTCGAAGCGGAAAAGCTGCGCACGGCTGACAATATGGATGCGCGCAAAGCCGAATTCATGCGCCTCAAGGTGGAGGGCATTCGTGATTGCGCCGAACTGATTGCCGTCGTACTGGCTCCGGATGACGGTACGGTTTTCGGTCGCCGAACCATGCCGGAAGAGATGGCGTTGTGCTCGGTTTCCTGCGCCATCGAGAATATGTGGCTGGCTTCCCGCGCCGAGAACCTCGGCATGGGCTGGGTCTCCTTCTTCGAGCCTGCTGATGTGGCAGCATTATTGCAATGCCCGGATGGCGCAAAACCCATTGCGCTTTTGTGCTTGGGGCCAGTAAAAGTATTTTATGATAAACCGATGTTGGAGCAGGAAGGCTGGCGCGAACGTGAATCCATGGATGTTGTACTGGGCGAGAATCAATTTCCTTTAGTCACGAATGAACTCAGATGAACACAGACATATGTGTATACAGACAAAATATGTTAAATAGTGAGACAACAACTAGCCATTCACAATATGGAGATATGCGTTTTTATAAATGCTTTTATCTGTGTCCATCTGCGTTCATCCGTGGTTCCAAAAGGTTTGCTTCTAAATGAATGCACTCATGATTCAGGGGACGGCTTCCGGTGTCGGCAAGTCGGTGCTGGTAGCTGGTTTATGTCGTCTGCTTGCAAGAAATGGCATTTCTGTGGCTCCGTTCAAACCACAGAATATGAGCAATAACGCAGCTGTCACGATTGATGGCGGTGAAATCGGGCGAGCGCAAGCATTGCAGGCTTTTGCCTGTGCGCTGGAGCCGACCGTCGATATGAACCCGGTATTGATTAAACCAGAAGCAGATGAGAAGGCGCAGTTGATTGTGCGCGGACAAGTGGTTGGCCAGTTGCAAGCCAAACGGTTCCGCAAAGACCGCATCGGCTGGCTGGATACGGTGCTGGAATCATTCAAGCGTCTGCAATCGCAATACGATGTGGTCATCATCGAAGGAGCGGGAAGCCCTGCCGAACCCAACCTGCGCGAGGGCGATATTGCCAATATGGGCTTCGCCGAGGCCGCCGATGTGCCGGTGTGGCTGGTTGGCGATATTGATTGCGGCGGCGTGTTTGCGGCACTGAAAGGCTCTCTCGATATTCTCTCTGGTTCCGAGCGCGGGCGAGTCAAAGCGCTGCTCATCAATCGCTTTCGCGGCAATCTGGCCCTGCTGGATGATGCGCTGGCATGGCTGGAGCATAAAACAAACAAGCCGGTCGCCGGCGTGATTCCTTATCTGCCGCTGGAACTGCCCGAAGAAGACAGCCCCTTCCGTCATGCAGATTCGCCTGCCCCCTCCCGCCTCACACCTGACCTTTTCAACATTGCCGTCATCGCCTATCCCCGTATGTCCAATCATGACGATATTGACCCTTTGGCATCGGAAGCTGGCGTGAATCTACGCTTTGTTCGCTCACCCGATGCACTACAACCTGCCGATTTAATTGTTCTGCCCGGCTCCAAGCATGTCACCTCCGATTTGGGCTGGTTGCGCGATAACGGTTTTGTAGCTGCGTTAGAAAAGCACCTGCGTTATGGCGGTCGAATCCTCGGCATTTGCGGCGGCATGCAAATGCTTGGCTCCTGTATTGAAGATGACGGTATTGAAGGAGGCGGTGCAAAAGGAATCGGCTGGCTACCACTATACACCAGCATGCAGGCAGAAAAAACGCTGCGTCAGGTCGACCGGCTCTCCAGTTGCCCCGCAGGCCATGCGATCACCGGCTATGAAATCCATCACGGCGCATCTAATAAAGATGCTAACCTGTTTCCATTCTCTGCATGCACGGATGATAATCAGATATGGGGCACTTATGTGCATGGCCTGTTCGAACAGGGCGCGTTTCGCAAGGCATGGTTAAATGAAATCGGTTTTCAATCCAGCGACGGAAAAGATCAGCACGACCGAACGCTTGCATCGCTCGATCTGCTGGCCGATACGCTGGAGCGCAATCTGAATCCAAAACTGCTAGCACCACTGCTGCATAGGAAAGTGTCCGCATGACGATGGTTATGGCTCTACTGCTGGAGTACTTCATTGGTGACCCGCCGAATAGCTGGCATCCGGTCGCATGGTTTGGTCGCTGGGCTAGCTGGTGTGAGTCATTCTTGTATGCCGATGATCAAAAGCGGGGTGTGATTGCATGGCTGTTTGTTATCACTGTTCCATTTCTGCTGCTTTGGGTGGGGCATTGCCTGATGGGCTGGCCGTTTGATGTGTTGCTGCTGTGGGTTTCTATCGGCTGGAAATCGTTGTTTGAGCATGTGCGTTCGGTGCTGGATGCAGAATCATTGCAAGAAACGCGGCAAGCGGTGAGTCGGATTGTCAGCCGGGATACGGCTGACATGAGTGACGAGGATGCGCGCCGCGCAGCACTGGAATCGCTGGCGGAAAATGCGTCCGATGCTGTGATTGCGCCACTGTTCTGGTTTGTACTGTTGGGGCCGGTAGGGGCCGGACTGTATCGCATGGTGAATACGCTTGATGCCATGTGGGGATATCACAATGCGCGTTATGAACACTTCGGCTGGTGCGCGGCAAAAGTGGATGATGTGGCCAACTGGTTGCCCGCCCGCATCACAGCGCGCTTGATCTTGTGGGTTGGCAAAGCAGCCCTTTGGAATGCTGTAAAAGAACAGGCGCAAACACATGCCTCCCCCAACGCCGGCTGGCCGGAAGTGGCGCTGGCCTTTGCAGCCGATGTGCAACTGGGCGGTTCGGTGGTGCGAGGTGGTGTGAAAGATGAACGTCCATTTTACGGTTCAGAGCATGCACGCAGTACAGATGCGATAGTAGCATTAGATGCGCTGAACGTTGTTCGAAACACGTTGATATTAGCTGCTGTTCTGGCCTTTGGAGTAACGCTTGTCTTCTAATGTCATCCCGCTGCTCAGTCAGCCAGCACTGTCGATCTTGCCTGCAGAGTATCCGCATGGCGGCGCGGCGGAAGCGGCTGCCAAGACGTGGCAGTGCGACATATCAGATGTGCTGGACCTCTCCACCGGTTTGCACCCGGCGGGCGCACCGGCATGGCTAAATGCGTGGATGCATGAACATGCATCGCTGACTGGCCATTATCCTGATCGTGATGGCGAGCCTGCACGAACCGCCCTGGCAAAGGAATTTGAAGTTCAGCCTCAAAATATCCTGATTACTGCCGGTGCTCAGGCGACCATTGAAGTGATTTTTCAGGCTATGGGATGGCAATCAATGGCCATTCAAATCCCCTGTTATAACGAACCGATTCGCTGCGCCAAACGTGCAGGTTGTGAAGTGCGCGCGTATAAATCCGGCACGCCGCCCTCAACCGATATGTTGTGGCTGACCAGCCCTTCAAATCCGTCAGGTCAAAGCACCTGGCCTTTACCCCTCGCTCCTCACACCACCTGCCTCGATGAATCGTATATGCCATTTGCACAACGCCGGATGCTCGGCTTACTGCCCCATGTGATTCGCATTGGCTCGTTGACCAAAACCTTCTGTATTCCTGGCTTACGGCTTGGTTATGTGATTGCCGATGAACCAATCATTGAGCAACTGGGTCAATGGTTACCGCCGTGGCCGACATCTACGCTTGCCTTACATCTATTGCCGAAACTGCTGCCCGAAGCAGATGCGCGTGACGGGCAGGTGATTGCTGCGCGTCAGCGTTTAACTGACCTGCTTGGGCAGCATAATTGGGGTGTACGAGATTCGGAGGCGTCATTCATCATGGCAAGGCCAAAGGGCTTGATGCCTGATTTTGCAGTGTACCATATTCTGGTGCGACAGTTCCCCGAATGGCCACAATTGACCGGCTGGGTGCGTTTTGGTTTTCCGAGTAATGAACCGAGCTGGCAACGGTTGAAGGAGTCTCTCACCGGCAATAAGGAATCACACCATGATTGATGGTCGCTATTGACAAAATAGTTGCGTACAGCCTAAACTTAACCAGTTTGTTAACTAGTAGGAGCTAATATGCCCCATAAACCCCACGAACAAGTATCAGCTTTTGATGCAAAAACGCACCTGTCCGCACTCATTCGGAAAGTAGAAGATGGCCAAAGTTTCACAATTACCCGAAGAGGCTCCCCCGTCGCACACCTGGAACCTGTACGCCAAAAAGGGGATGAGGTGTGCACGTTACTCTCCGGCTTTCGCGCTGTTCGGCAGAGGATCAAAGAAAATGTCGATATTCGGGAATTGATTGATGAAGGTCGAAAATACTGATGCCGTGGGTTATGGATTGTTCGATGGCTGCGGCGCTGGGTTTGCCTGATGAAGCTTCGATTGTGGCCGATGCATTTTTGTTGCAAATGCCGGATGATGAAACATGGATTCCTTCGCTCTGGTGGCATGAAATCGGCAATGTGCTTGTGTCGGCCAAACGACGGCAGAGAATCAGTGACAATGATGTTTCGGGTTTGATCTCCTTGTATGGCGGATTGCCCGTGCGTACCGACCATGCATCGGGTGCTGATTTCATGGAGCGGGTTCATCGGCTATCCATCGCTTACGACCTTTCTGCTTATGATGCTACCTACCTGGAACTGGCCGAGCGCAAGCAGGCAGGCTTGGCCACGCTGGACAAAAAACTGCTACAGGCTTCTATCGTTTGCGGGGTTGCAACGTTCCATGTCTGACACATCTTTCCTTTGTACATGGCAACATGCCAGTTAGTCTGATTTTGGGCGGTGCCCGCAGCGGCAAAAGCCGCCGAGCCGAAAGCATTGCATTATCGTTGTGTGAGTGCCCGGTTTATATCGCTACCGCACCCATGATTGAGGGCGATCCGGAATGGCTGGCGCGTATTGAGCATCACCGCAACAACCGCAGTGATTGCTGGCAGTTGATTGAAGAAGAGTTGGCACTGGCCAGTGCGCTACAGAAACACGCGAGCACAAATCGCACCGTGCTAGTCGATTGTCTGACACTCTGGCTATCCAATTTGATGTTTGCAGGCAAAGATGTGGATGCGGAAGTCGAAGCGTTGTGCGCATGCCTGCCGACACTGGCTGGTGAAGTGATTTTGGTGGCCAATGAGGTCGGCATGGGACTAGTTCCGGAGAGTAGCGAGGGGCGGGTATTTCGGGATGCACAGGGGCGTTTGAATCAAGCCGTAGCAGCAGTGGCGAATCGGGTGGAATTTGTCGCGGCAGGCTTGCCGCTCAAGTTGAAATAAGCAGCCCGAACAGGAAAACACACTATTAGTGAGTCGCTGATTAGTTCGGCATCTGCTTAAATAACGGAGGCAGTCATGAAAAAGAACATATTGATTACAGGTGCGGGTTCAGGTTTTGGACGGCAGGCTGCTTTTGCGTTGGCTGGCCAAGGTCATCATATTATTGCGACTACGGAAACAATAGAACAGAAATTAGAACTGGCGGCACGTGCAAAAAAAGAAAACACCGAACTCATTGTTGAAAAGCTGGATATCACGGATACGGATGATTGCATGCGGGCTGAACACTGGGATGTTGATGTTCTGATTAACAATGCAGGGATTGCTGAATCGGGGCCATTGGCCGAAATACCGCTCGAATATGTGCGCAAGAATTTCGAAGTGAATGTGTTTGGCACGCTCGCTCTGACTCAGCGTATTGTGAAAGGCATGCTCAAGCGCAGTTCAGGTCAGATCATTATTATATCCTCGGTTGCAGGGCGTATGACCGCGCCTTATCTGGGCGCTTATTGCATGACCAAACATGCGCTTGAGGCGGCGGCTGAAGTATTGCGTACTGAACTGGCGGGGCATCATATCAGCGTCAATATCATCGAACCAGGTCCGTATTCGACCGGATTTAACGAGCGAATGAATCAGTCCAAGCATCAATGGTATGGCGAAGATTCCATCTTTGCATCCGATGACGCAGCGATTAAGGAACTGGAGGCGTGGCTGGTGAGTGAACAATATGACCCCGCCGAGGTGGTAGATAGCATTGTTGCCGTGGTGGAACATCCGGACTCGGAATTTCGTATTTGCATTCCGGAACAGTGGGCGGAAACGGTGCGGGAAATCCTTTGCGGGGATGCCAGCAAAATATGATTAGAGCGGGAAGGCTAGTGCCGCCGGCATTGCCGAATTCATACAATTTACACCAGTACATCAAGGGGATTCACATTGTCTGTTAGACAGATTCATATTGATATCGAACAACAGGCGCGGGCGCATCAGAATAACCTGACCAAACCGTGCGGCGCGCTGGGCAGACTGGAGGATAATGCCTGCTGGTTTGCCGCTCGTCAGGGCAAGGCTCTGCCCGATCCGTTGCAGCCGCATATCGCCGTGTTTGCCGGCGATCATGGCGTGACGTCGGAGGGCGTCTCGGCATACCCCAGCGTCGTGACCGGTGAAATGGTGAAGAATTTCGCGCGTGGTGGTGCGGCAATTAATGTATTGGCGCGACAGTGCAATGCTTCCCTTGCCGTGGTGGATGTTGGTGTCGCCAGCGATCTCACTGAGGTCGATGGTATTGTCCATGCCAATGTGCGGCATGGCACGGCGAATCTGCTGCATGAAGCGACGATGTCGGATCATGAGTGTGCTGCTGCTATCACAGTTGGGCGCGAGGCTGCGAATCAGGCGATTGCGACTGGTGCGAACCTGCTGATTGCCGGCGATATGGGCATCGGCAACACCACGGCATCGGCTTGTCTGATTTGCCGACTTGCCAAAGCAACACCTGAATCTGTAGTTGGTTTCGGAACCGGCATTGATGACAGTGCTCGCCGACAGAAAGTACAAATCGTTAGTCGCGCATTGGAACGCGTATCAACGCTGACAGACGATAAATTACTGCAACAGGTCGGCGGCCTGGAGATTGCAGCTATGGCCGGTTTCTATTTGCAGGCTGCCGAATCCGGCGTGCCGGTGCTGATTGACGGCTTTATTGCGGCAGCGGCGGGGCTGGCCGCCCGCGTGATTGAACCGGATGCGCATAACTGGATGCTCGCTTCCCATGTCTCGCATGAAAACGGCCATGCGCTGGCGCTGGATGCGCTGGGACTCTCACCGATGATTGATTTGAAAATGCGCCTTGGCGAAGGCTCGGGGGCAGCGCTGGTGGTGCCGTTATTGCAATCGGCCATCGCCCTGCATAACGAGATGGCCACCTTTGAGAGCGCCGGCGTGACAGATAAAGAGGGATAAAGACAGGATGGCGGAAAACATCATCACCATCGACCTGCTGCGCCATGGCGAAGTGGATGCCGATGGCTGGGCTTTTCGCGGCAGTACCGATTTACCGCTGTCCGAAACCGGCTGGAAGCAGATGCGCAGCGTGGCGGCATCGTTTGAACCGTTTGACCACATCGCCACCTCACCGCTGCAACGCTGCCGATTGTTTGCCGATGAATTGAACGGCAAGCAGCAAACAAATCTGGTGACTTTGCAGGACATGCGCGAAATGGATTTTGGCGACTGGGAAAACCGCAGTTTTAACGAACTGGAAACAGAATATGGCGCGCAGCTGCACCAGTTCTGGCAATCGCCGGTCGGTGTTCAGCCGCCGGGAGGAGAAAGGTTTGATGATTTCAGCCAGCGCGTCACCCGCTGCTGGCAGGAATGGCTCAATATGGAATCCGGCAACCACCGTTTGTTGGTGGCGCATGGAGGCGTCATTCGCGTGCTGCTGGCGCATCTGCTGGAGATGCCGATGAGCGCACTGTGGCGACTACACTTGCCCTACTCCTCATGGAGCCGGATTTCCCTATGCGAAGGACATCAACCACGCCTGCTGTTTATGAATCGGGAGCCGACATGCGGGGGCTAATTCTGGCTTTCCAGTTTCTGACCCGGCTGCCGACACCACAACTGGACGGCTTCAAACAGGAAGAGCTGTCGTCTTCGGCTATCTGGTTCCCGCTGGTGGGCATGACCATCGGCCTGCTGTTGATTGGCGCGGCATGGCTGGGATCAAGCGCCAGCCCGTGGATTGCAGCATTGCTGATTGTCCTTGTCTGGACAGGGGTCACCGGAGCATTGCATCTCGACGGCGCTGCCGACCTGGCCGATGCGCTGGGCGCATCGCATCGCGATTCCGAGCGATTCCTGAGCGTGCTCAAGGACCCGCATATCGGCACATTCGGCGTCGTCGTGTTGATTGCTCTGATTCTGACCAAGCTGATTACCGTCGCATGGCTCATGCAGTCGCCCGATACAACATTGTGGACGTTGTTGCTGATTCCGGTCTGGGCACGGCTCGGTTCGATGTACTGGTCGCAGTCGCTGAAAGCATTGGCAGCTGGCAGCGGTGAACAATTCGCCTGGCGCATCCCCGATAACGCCGTCTGGCTGTGGGGCGCAGGCTTATTGCTGCTGAGCTGGATAAGCGTATCGCTACCGTTTGCACTGATTGCCATCGCTTCTCTGCTATTGTGGCGCGCCTTCCTGCAATGGCGGCTCGGCGGTATGAGCGGCGACTGCCTCGGTGCCGGTATCGAATATTGCGAGTGCGCCATGCTGCTTGTGCTTGCGTTGTTGTGATTTGAAATACGCCGTCCTTATCGTCGTCGCCGTGCTCTGCTTGCTGCTGGGGCTGTCTGCCGGCGAACAATGGCTCAATCCGTTTGCACCCCACGATGCGCTGACCGCTACCATCCTGTGGGATTTGCGATTGCCGCGTCTGCTTACCGCTTTTGCAGTCGGCGGCCTGCTGGCGCTGGCCGGAGCATGGTTTCAAGTATTGTTGGGCAATCCGCTGGCCGAGCCTTATGTGCTGGGCGTGGCCGGCAGCGCTTCGGCAGGGGCAGTGTCCGGACTGATGTTCATGCCTGAATCGGCATGGGTGATGTCGGCTGGCGCATTTGTCGGAGCATGGGTTGGCATCGTCGCAGTGATGTTTTTTGCGCACCTGGGTGCCAACCGGATGTTATTGGCCGGGGTGGTGCTGGCTGCATTCTGGGCCGCCGTACTGGCGCTGCTGCTGGCGCTATTGCCTGAGCAGGGATTATACCGCGCCTTTTCGTGGATGATGGGTGACCTGTCCCACTCCGACTTGCCGGTTCCGTTATTATTGCTGGCATGGGCGCTGGCGCTGGGTTGTGGACTGTTGTTGGCGCGCGCACTGGATATGCTGCTACTTGGAGAACGCCACGCCGAAGCGCTGGGCATCAACGTGAAACAATTACGCCAGCGATTGTTGCTGCTCGCTTCCGCCGTGACCGCGCTAGCCGTCACGGCGGCCGGCACCATCGGTTTCGTGGGTCTGGTCATTCCGCATTTGATGCGCTTGCTGTTCGGCTCGCTACACAGAGGCATCTTGCCCGCATCCGCTATTGGCGGCGGCCTGTTATTGCTGCTGGCCGATACCGCCGCTCGCACCATTATCGCACCGGCGGAACTGCCGGTCGGTATTCTCACCGCCATTATCGGCGTGCCGGTATTTCTTTTTTTACTGTTGAGGCGCGCCTAGATGGCTTGCTTGCTGAAGGCAACCGGGGTTGTCGTCGAACGTGGCGGCAAGATGCTGCTATCGGGCCTGAGTTGCAGTATTCATGCCGGTGAAGTCACTGTCGTGCTTGGTCCCAACGGGGCCGGAAAATCCAGCCTGCTGCTGGCCATAGCCGGCCTGATTCCGGCCTCGGGCCAACTGGAGCTGGCTGGCGACCCGCTAAGCAGTTATGACCGCCATGAACTCAGCCGCCGGATTGCCTGGCAGGGAGATCTGCCGCCCACCGAATTCGGGCTGACGGTTGCGCAGCGCCTGCAACTGGCCGCCGGCGAACCGGATGCAGCCATTGAAACTGTGGCGACAGACATGGATATCGCTCAACTGCTGGCGCGACCGCTGGGCGAACTGTCCAGCGGCGAACGCCAGCGGGTGGAGTTATCCGCCCTGATGCTGCGCGATGCGCCACTGTGGCTGCTCGATGAGCCGACCGCGCATCTTGATCTGAAGCACCAGATTCACTGCATCAATATGCTCAAAAAGCAGGCGGAGCATGGCCGCGCCATTGTCACTGTGCTGCACGATATTCAGCAGGCCATGGCTGTTGCCGATCACCTGATTCTGATTGATGGCAAGGGCGGCGCACAGTGCGATCAGGCGCAGCAGCTATTTAACAACGCAACATTGTCGCAGCTGTTTCATGCGCCGGTTGTGCAGCAGGGCGCAGTGCTGATTCCCGACTATGGAGAGGTAAATCATGAAGAAACGCGATAAAAGGCAAGGCGTGGTGCTGGTGCATACCGGCGAGGGCAAAGGTAAATCATCATCGGCGTTCGGCGTCGCTTTCCGTGCCGCCGGCTGGGGCATGAAGGTATGCGTCATCCAGTTCATCAAGGGGAAATGGAAAACCGGAGAGCAGCGCGCCGCCAAAAAATTCGACAACATCGAATGGCATGCGCTGGGCGATGGTTTTACCTGGGATACCAAAAACCCGGAACAGGACATCAAAACCAGTCGCGAGATTTGGGAACTGTGCAAAGAGAAAGTGCGCTCGCATGAATTCGACCTGCTTGTATTCGATGAAATCAATTACTGCGCTTCCTACGGCTGGATACCCGGAGAAGAGATTGCCGCCTTCATTCGCGAAGAGAAACCGGCCTGGATGCATCTGATCCTGACCGGCCGTGATGCACCGCAAGCCGTGATTGAAGTCGCCGACACCGTCACTGAAATGCGCATGCTCAAACATGCCTACGAAGCGGGTATTTCAGCCACACAGGGCATTGAGTTCTAGCTTCCCTCTTGTCAAAGGGAATTGGGGAGGGGGGGGGAGTTCAAGTGATGCCATTTTCCCTGAAAAGAGAACACCTGATTCGATGCAAGCGGTATTCTTATGTTTAAAACTACAAGGCGATTAGAAATAAGCCACTCCATTATATCGAAAAGGTATTGCCTAATCGACATAAAATGGGTTTAATATCGAAATGAGATCATCTCAGAGCAATATTGACGACTATAAAGCGGGTGAATACGAGCAGCAGTTCGAATATCGCAGCTTTCTGCCCGCTCCGATCAATCAGGCATGGGTGATCTCCGATCCTGATATCCAGGGTTTGCTCGATAGCGCCAACAGACTTGTGGGTGAACTCAACGCTTTTTCCCAACTGATTCCAAATGTTGAGTTCTTTATTCAGATGCATATTGCCAAGGAGGCAACCACATCCAGCCGTATCGAAGGCACGCGAACCAATATGGAAGAAGCCTTGGTCGAAAAGCAGGACATCGATCCGGAAAAACGCGACGATTGGCAGGAGGTGCAGAACTATATTCGGGCCATGAACGAGGCGATCGTCGAACTGAATCGGCTGCCGCTTTCCAATCGCTTGCTCAGAGACGCCCACCGCATGCTGTTATCAGGCGTTCGTGGCCAACGCAAACTGCCCGGCGAATTTCGCAGCAGTCAGAACTGGATTGGCGTAAGCCTGAAGCATGCGACTTTTGTTCCCCCGCACCACGAGCGCATCCCAAATCTGATGCGAGACTTGGAAAATTTTATCCACAGTGACGAGCACCATCTGCCACATTTGATCAAAATTGCCATGGCACATTACCAGTTTGAAACCATCCATCCATTTCTGGATGGCAATGGTCGCCTGGGCCGGTTGATGATCACACTGTATCTGGTGAGCTTTAACCTCCTTTCCAAACCTTCGCTGTATCTGTCCGACTTTTTTGAGCGGCACAAAGGTGAATATTACGATCACCTGATGGCTGTTCGAACGACTCATAACATGAATGCGTGGTTGATCTTTTTTCTGGAAGGGGTGAAGGAAACCGCTCGCAAATCCATTCAGGTATTCAAGGATGTACTGAGCATCAAGGAACAGATTGAACGGGAGAAGTTGCCGCGATTGCATATCCGCAAGCAGGAAAACGCAGCAAAGCTGATGAACCACCTCTATCAGCGGCCTGTGATCTCGATTAATCGCGTCTCATCTCTGCTCAATGTCGGGCACAATACTGCCGCATCACTGGTGAAGAACTTTGAAGAACTGGGGATTCTACAGGAAATCAGCGGCTCAAAGAGGAACCGCCTGTATGCATTTACGCCATACATTCAGTTGTTCATGGATCAGGTATGATGATCGACATAAAACGAGTTCCTGCCTCATTGCCTGATTACCCTCAAGAATTTTCAATGCATCCGGAATGCGTTTGACGTCGGTATTTCGGCCATGTAGGTCATCAAGCTTTAGGAGGTATTATGTTCCCGAAAAAGATCGAACTATTTCTAATGGATGGTACTGCCAATGGACGTTGGGGCTGTGAACTCTCAAACTGGTCTGGCAAAGCTTACAAAATACCTAGAACATTGGTTCCCGGAAGCAAAGACAGGCAAGACCTTGCTACCACCGGTGTATATTTTCTGTTTGGGAAGGGTGACTCGGGGGGTGAAAAAGGTAAAATTTATATTGGAGAGGCAGAAAACCTTTTTGATCGGCTGAAACAGCACTTGGCAGGAAAGGACTTTTGGCATGAAACAATTGTATTCTTTTCAAAAGATGAAAATTTAAACAAGGCAAAAATTAAACACATGGAAAGCAGGTTTTATGAAATGGCCGTGTCTTCCGGAAGATATGAAGTCATCAATAGTACCAAACCAACAAAATCTCGTATCTCAGAAGCTGACCAGGCAGAATTAGAAGAATTCCTTTTTAATGCAAAAATGATTACTAATATCCTTGGGCACAAAGTGTTCGATCAAATAATTCAAGATGAGCCTGAAACAGAAAAAACAGAGAAATTACTTATCAAGGCAGCCAGGGGAGCGGATGCCATTGGACAGTCTGTAAGCGATGGGTTCGTTGTATTCTCTAACTCAAAAGCTGCCGGAGAAATTGCCCCTGCTTTCAATAAACACAACTATCTTAAGTTGCGGACTCAACTGATTGAAAATGGCACCTTAACAGATCAAGATAACCATCTAGTTTTCACTTGTGACTACGTCTTTAGCACTCCATCAGCTGCTGCTGCAATTGTGATGGGCAGATCTGCAAATGGTTTAACTGAATGGAAAACCTCTTCGGGGCATACCCTGAAAGCCTTGGAGCAAAGTTAATATGACGAAAGTATTGCTCGCACACGGTTCCAGCGATGCTCGCCATAGTGATCAGGTGCGCGCTCTGGCAGCGGCTGTTTCCAGCTTGCTGGGTGAAGCTGTGGAAGCTGCGTTTCTTTCCGACAAACAACTACCGAAAGGCGCAACCGTATTGCCGCTGTTTCTTGGCGAGGGTACACATGTGCGTGAGGATATACCCAAGCTGATTGCCACATCGGGGGGAATATTATTACCGCCGCTGGCGTCATGTGCAGACCAGGTCGCAGCATTGGCGCTGGAGGAGTTGACCCGGGAGACCAGACGCATCAACGCAATGTTTGTGCTCTATCGTTTTGGCGGTTTTGAGAAACTGACTGCCGCGCTCTATAGCCAGGTGAAAGCCTGCTCAAAGCATGCGCTGGCATCGCTGCATAGCGAGCCTTCAGTAAAATCAGTGCTGGAACACTGGCAGCAGGAGGGTGTAAAGCCGATATCCCTGCAACCGATGTTATTGTTTGAAGGAAAAAGCATGGACAGACTGCGCAGTATGACTGAAGCATTCGATATCAATATGGCGCCTGTATTATCCGGGTATGACGGCTTTGCGGACTTAGTCGCATCTCGTTTTGGGATAAAACATGAAGCTTGATGCGGCATTACAAGCGGGCGAAGTGGCACTGGTCGGGGCTGGCCCCGGTGCTGCCAGCCTGCTGACGCTGGCAGCAGCAAAGCTGATCAGCGATTGCGATGCGATTGTGTACGATGCGCTGGTCTCCGATGATGTAATGGCGATGGCCGATGCCTCGGCTGAAAAAATTCTGGCTGGCAAACGTGGCGGACGCGCTTCGGCCAGTCAGCATGATATTTGCGAAACGCTTGTGCAGCTCGCCAAAAGCGGCAAACGGGTGGTGCGACTCAAGGGCGGCGACCCGTTTGTATTCGGGCGCGGCGGTGAAGAAGTGCGTGCGCTTGCGGCCGCCGATATCCGTTTCAGAATTATCCCCGGCATTACCTCCGGTATCGCAGCTCCGGCCATGGCCGGGATTCCGGTCACGGATCGCTCGGTCAATGCGACGCTGGCATTTTTGACCGGGCATGAGGCCAGTGAGAAATCGCGCATGGACTGGCAGGCGCTGGTCGAGGCGTTTCCTGTGCTGGTCTTCTACATGGGAGCGAGAAACCTGCCGGAGATTGCCAAACGCCTGCTTGATGCAGGACTTGCGAAACAGACGCCGCTGGCCATCATTCGCAATGCGACGCTGACTGATGAACAAACCACGGTTGCAACACTATGCGAGGCAGCTGATGGCAGCATTACCGCCCAGTCGCCATCAATTGTGATTATTGGCGATGTCGTGGCTGAACGAATGAACTGGAAGGATTAACTATGAAAAAACCGCCTATGATGCCTTATAAGCGCCATGCTATTTTTTGCTGTGGTAAAAGCTGTGGCGAGAATATGCCGCTGCTCAATTATCTGAAAGACAAGGTGATTGAGGCTGGCTTGACAGTGGGCGATCCGAATGCGGTGCGCGTCAATCGCGCCGGCTGTCTGGGCGTCTGTGCCGAAGGGCCAATCATGGTCGTTTACCCGGAAGGCGTGTGGTATTGCCATCTCGATCAGGCTGGTATTGATCAGATTGTTGAGGAGCATTTCAAGGGCGGCAACCCCGTCGAAGCGTTGTCATTTTACCACTACGCATAAAGCAAACACTGGCGCAAGCCAATTTGGCTGATTAAGCTGGCCGCGAGGACTGGTTTCCTTCCGGGGTGGAAGATGCGGATTCCTGTATCGATGATTGTGATTTTTCTGTTCTGGGCGTTTTCGTCCCAGGCTTTTGCCGCCCCGTCATCTGCACAGCAAACACTGTTAAAGCAGCAGCGCATCTGGTTCCAGCAGGCGCATCGGGCGCTGAATAAACGTGACATGAACACGTTTCATCGTTTGCAAGCCAAACTGGCAGATTATCCACTTACCCCCTATCTCGAAATCTGGCATGCCCGGCGGGAGTTGAAGAAGAATAACGATGTGCTTGCGGCAACAACATTGCTTCGATATGCCGACATTCCCGAGTCCAGAAACCTGCGCAGAGCATGGTTCAAAAGTCTGGCCAAACGAGGCCGCTGGGCGCATGTGGATAATATGATGACGCACTATTCCAAGCTGGCATCGTGGTATCCGGATACAGCCATGCTGGCCAACTGGCATGTTGGTAAAAAACAACTGGCGATAAATCAGTTTTCCGAACGCTGGCAAAAGGGCAAAAAGTTTCCCGTTGCATACGCGCTGCTGCAACAAGCATGGGCGAAGCAGGGACACCCCACCGCGAGCGAACGCTGGAACCTGATTGGTCGTCTGGCCCGGCAAGGTAAATGGAAACAGGCTCGCAAACTAGCCAGGCCACTCCCCAAAAAACAGCGCCATTGGTTGACATTCTGGCGCAATGTCCAGCAATCGCCCGAAAAGGCATTGCAACATTGGCCGGCATCAATCCCGCCTGTGCAAGCTGCCATGATCATCAGCGACGGCATCAAACGCCTGTCCCGCAGCGATGCGAGCAAAGCATGGGCGCTGTTGAAGCAGTTGGAAGCATCGGATGCGCAACACATCAACGGCGATTACCTGGCTAAACTGGAGCGATATACTGCGCTCAGAACCGCAAGACAGCATAAGCCGGAAGCCGCTGAATGGCTGGCCTCGCTGGATGAATCCGTACAAAATGAGGACACGCGCGGCTGGCGCAATCGGATGCACATTCTCCAACATGATTGGCAGGCCACCCTTGAAGCAATTGCAGCCATGCCTGAACAAGAACAGCAGCAGAGCCGCTGGATTTACTGGTCGGCGCGTGCGGCCGATGGTATCGGCGAGCCGGAAGCGGCCAGATTTCTGTTTGCCAAGCTGGCCGGGGAGCGTGGTTATTATAGTTTTTTAAGCGCTGAACGGCTGGGTCAGCCCTTCCAGTTTAACCCATCCGGCATCACAGCCCCGGATGGCATGGTCGCATCCATCGAACAACAAGCCGGCGTGCAGCGTGCCTATGAATGGTTGAAACTGGGTAAGCGCAGCAAAGCCGCGCGTGAATGGCATCATGCACTGGCCGGGGCTAATCCGGAGACATGGCAAGCTGCAGCGATACTGGCATCACGCTGGCAGTGGTATGATCAGGTGATCCGCGCTGCATTCAAAGCCAATAAACTCGGTGCCATGCAAGATCGTTTCCCCATTGCTTTCGAAAAAGCTGTGATGAAAGCCGCTAAAGAAACCGGCCTGAAACCTGCCTCGATCTGGAGCATTATCCGGCAGGAGTCCGCTTTCAATCAGCGTGCCGTGTCCTATGTTGGCGCTAAAGGATTGATGCAACTGATGCCGAGGACAGCGCGCAATGTTGCGCGTAAGTTGGGTATGGGCAAAGGCAGACCGAGACTATTCTCTCCCTCAGTGAATATCCGTCTTGGTGCCACATACCTGGCTACACAGAAGAGCCGCTTCGGCAATCTGGCTTTGGCTTCGGCGGCCTATAATGCCGGGCCACACCGGGTTTCACGCTGGCTGAAACGTATGCCACTTGATGATCCCGAAGCATGGGTGGAAGCCATTCCGTTCAATGAAACGCGCCGCTATGTGCAACAGGTTATGGCATTTATTACCGTCTATGAATGGCGACAAAAAAAACCGCCAACCAGCCTGATTGCCCGCCTGCATGAGCAGATACAACAAGTCAGCATGAATGAAGAAGCTCTGAAAAAGCCTGCTTTAGCCAAGGGTGGCAATCCATGAGTTCGAGAGCTAGATTGCGCGACCAATTTTGAGTGAGAGGTATTATCCATGGCATTTGTTGTCACCCAGTTATGTAAAGATTGCGTCGATACCGCCTGTGTCGCTGTTTGCCCGGTGGATTGCTTTTACCAGCCTAAAGACGTATCCGATGAAACGCCAAACCTGCTGTATATCTCTCCGGAAGAATGTATTGATTGCGCCGTTTGCGAGCCGGAATGCCCATGGGAAGCCATTTATCCGGAAGAAGATGTGCCGGAAGTGTTCGAGTCCGATATCGAACTGAACGAGCTATGCGACACGGAACGTGACAGCTTCGTACTGGCTGAAGTGAAAGATCATGAACCGCCATCAGCCGAAGAAATTGCCCAGAACAAGGCCAAATACGGTCTGTAATCGTTTCAGGCTTTAAAAATATCAAGCGCATGCGTGGTTCGCCGCTCATGCGCTTTTTTTATCACCATGAACAAGATTCCCCTCAACGGACTAACTTACGAACAACTGGTTGAACTCTGTCATAGTGTCGGGGTGAAACCGGTGCATGCTGAACGCTTGCTGGCATCAATTTTCCGGCGTTATAACACGGACATTGGCGCTATTGCAGACCTGCCAGCCGCACTGCGCAACTATCTGGCTGAATGCACTTCCATCTTTGTGCCGGAATGCACGGCCAGCCAGCAGGCTGCCGACGGTACGCAAAAACTGCTGCTGGGCATGCCCGATGGTAAAGAGGTGGAGACTGTTCTGATTCAGGGCTCGGGCCGATTGACCCAGTGCATCTCCACGCAGGTGGGCTGTGCGGTGGGTTGCACCTTTTGCCTGACTGCCACGGCCGGTTTGACGCGCAATCTGAGTGCCGCTGAAATGGTCTCCGAAGTGTTTGCCGGACAGCACATCAGCGGCCGCAAGGTGCGCAATCTGGTCTTGATGGGCATGGGCGAGCCGCTGCATAATTATGATGCCGTGGCGCAATTCGTGCGCATCACCACCGATCCGAAAGGCATGGCCTTTTCGCCCAATCGCGTCACGCTCTCGACTTCCGGCCTAGTGCCGGCGATATACCGCATGATTGAAGATGAGCTGCCATGCAATCTGGCTGTATCGCTCAATGCCACCACCGATACGGTGCGCGAACGTATCATGCCGATCAACCGCAAATATCCGATTGCCGAACTGATGCAGGCCATACGCGATTATATTACCGCGCGTGGTAATAAACGGGTGCTGATCGAATATGTGATGCTGGCTGGCATCAATGACAGTCTTGAGGATGCAGCGCGTTTGTGCGCTTTGCTGGATGGCGTCAACAGCACGGTCAACTTACTGCCGTTCAATCCGTTTGCAGGCAGTGCATTCAAGCGCCCGAGCGATAAAGCCGTTACAGCCTTCCGCTCCGTTCTGGTCGATGCCGACAAAGTGGTGGTGGTCAGAGAATCCAAAGGCCGCGAAATTTCAGCCGCCTGCGGCCAGCTCAAAACTGAAACGGCCACCAGACGAAAGAAATAATTAGTGCGCACTGAGAGCAGCTGAACCACCATCAGCAGCCGGTTGGGCTGCATGGGTCAAACCGTATTGCAGGATGAAGCGTTTGACCTGCTTGTCCTGTTCACGATCCAAACTTTGCATCAATTGTGCGCGCGGCTTATTTCGGCCGGGCTCGAACAAACCATCCAGTTGCCGCTGCCCTCGGATGCCAATACGGCGCAATGCCTTCAACACATCAGCATCCGTGACAAATAACATCAACCGAGCCTGATCAATCCAGTCATCGAACTGTCGGCTTGAAATAAGGTTTTCTATCCTGCTATGCAGCAAGTCACGACGTTCCCCAATGGTTGCCAACTGATGAACATCCACGATACCCTCTTCGAAGAGTCGGTCTGCCATCCATGCATTCATACCCTGCAAATGTTCGAGCGATAGAATTGGCGTCGGTGAAAATACCTCGCCAAAAAAATCGGAGCTTTTTAATTGCTGCCACGTGGCCATCGCAGCTTGCATGGGAAAGAGTCCGGAAAAGAATGCGACTGCAATCAGAAGAAATGCATATTTACTGTTATTCACCTGAAGTCCGTGCTCTTTCGCATGTTCCAGGGGCTTGTATGGCTTGAGAAATGCCTGAAAAACACAGTAAATCAGTACAGACACGAACAGCGCCATCATCATGCGAACGGAGCCGTAAAAAAACACCCTGGGAATCAAATCCTGATTACTGGCCCGAATGACAATATTATAAATATTGTATAACCATGCACCATGCAATGCCCATAATGAAACCGACAGGGGGTAAAATATTCCCGGAGCAATCTGGCCAATGCTGATGGAGCGAAATGTCCGATAGATTAAATCCATATTGTCACCGGACTGATGCTGTTTGGCCATCAGCGACCTCAGGTAAAAGGCATTATCCGCCTGCAAAATATAACCGAATAGCAGGATGCTAATGGTAGAAATACAGGCTGTAGGGACAAAAAAATCTTCCCATTCATACAAGCCTATTTGCTGCCCGTTATCCAGATAGCCATTGTCATATAACAACAGCAATACATAAAACATACCCCCGTACACGCAAGTAAGCACGATCAATGAAGCGTAACGATTAAAACAGGCCGGCAATGCCGTTACCTTCATTTTGTTGTGGCGCGCTATCCGGTAATCGTTGGCAAACATGATGGAAACTGGCACGCCAATCGCACCGACAAAGATAAACACTTCAAGAAACGACATGGCTCTCTCCCTGCCTTTTTATATTAAAGTGTAGCACATCAGCAAGAAAATATGGTTTTTGAGCCTCTCTTGCTTCGTTAAAGCTTAGCTGGTTTCCATGTTCAGACGCCTTATATGAGCCAGCGAACGCCTGAAATGTTGCCAGTCCCATTGTTTACCCGGGTCCCATTTGCGGCCCGGCGCAATATCCTGATGCCCGACGATGCGTTGGGGGGAAATGGCCGGATAACGCTGCATCAGAGTTTTGCACAGGCGGGCGGTTTCACGATATTGGTGTGTGGTAAACGGGCGATTTTCATCGCCGATCATTTCAATACCGATAGCAAAGTCGTTACAGCC
>CAYUBK010000009.1:0-27514 GCA_964442955.1 uncultured Zetaproteobacteria bacterium
GGGAATGTGTGCAGGGCTGTTAAAACCACCCTTTAATCAGCGCTTCCCTAGGCATCTATCTGCACAAAACCATGGATGGAAAAACAGAGAGGCTGGCGATGACGGCAAGCTTGCAGCGCCGAGGCAAGCAGGTAACAGGCAGTTTCGACTTCGGGTTCGGCACAGGCAGGCTTGAAGGCATTATTATCGGGGAAAAATTACATTTTCAGTGGGTATTAGGAGATGCCTTCGGTCAAGGCGTGCTAGACCAGAGAGTGAGCAAACATGCACTGAATGGACTAATTGGTTATGCTGAGTCGGACAGCAATGGGGGAGAGTGGCATCTGAAACAGCGTTAACAAGCCATCCTGCTCTTGACGCTATGGGCCGAAATAGAGTCAAGCCAAAGCAGAACGCTACCTTTGATAGTAGTTACGAATGTATGGAGTTTGAGTGTACTAAAGCCTACAATTGCCAATAACTCAACGTGTTTCTGCCTGTTTGGGGCATGGCACAAAGGAGTACCTGCATGGGACAGTCAGCTAACTCGCAAGAATCAAAACGTCTCATTGATGCGCGTGAAAAGGGCATCGACTGGCATCGCTGGGGGCCTTATCTAAGCGAGCGATCCTGGGGAACGGTACGTGAAGATTATAGTCCGGATGGCAATGCATGGGATTATCTCTCCCACAATCAGGCCAGAGCCAAAGCTTATCGCTGGGGTGAAGATGGTTTGGCCGGGATCAGTGATCGCTATCAGTTACTGTGTTTTGGCCTGGCTTTATGGAATGGCAAAGACCCGATCATCAAGGAACGTGCATTTGGTTTGACATCAACCCAGGGGAATCATGGCGAAGATGTGAAGGATTATTACTTTTACCTCGATTCCACGCCCACCCACAGTTATATGAAATATCTGTACAAATACCCTCAGGCTGAATTTCCATATCAGCGACTGGTGCAAGAGAATCAGTCGCGTCAGGGCGCCGGGCGTGAATTCGAATTACTCGATACGGGCATTTTCAATGAAGACAAATACTTCGACTGCTTTGTCGAATACGCCAAACACAATGAAGAGGATCTGGCGATTCGGTTAACCATCCACAACCGTGGAGATGAAGATGCAGAAATTCATATTCTGCCGCAGTTATGGTTCCGCAATACCTGGGCATGGAAGGATGAGGCTGAACGCCCTCCGATGATAACACTGGGTGAATCAGCCGAAGGCTATATAAGCGTCATTGCCGATGATGCCGGTTCGACCGGGCTGACCAATTTACCGTTTGAATACCGCTTGGGGCAACGCACACTCTATGCTGATGCCGATGGCACAGCGCTGTTTACCAACAACGAAACCAATATGGTCGAGGTCTATGGGCAGGGTGCGGATAATGGCGCTTTATATACCAAGGATGCCTTTCATCGTTATCTGGTAGACGCACAGGCCGATGCTGTTAATCCTGAGCAGCAAGGTACAAAAGCATGCATCCATTACAGGCGCACGATTCCGGCAGGCGGCTCTACTGTCGTCCGCTTGCGTCTGGCGGCGGAAAAAATTACAGCGCCGTTGAAATCAGTCGATAAAATCGTCGATGCGCGCCTCCAGGAGGCTGATGCATTCTATCGGGAACTGCACCCGCCTAAGGCCAGTGCCGATGAATGTAATATCCAGCGTCAGGCTCTGGCCGGTTTGATGTGGTCCAAACAGAATTATATTTTCGATGTGAATGCATGGCTTCAAGGCGACAACTCGGCCATGCCGCCACCCGAATCGCGCAAGCATATCCGTAATCAGCACTGGCGACATCTGAACTCGATGCGCATCCTGTCGATGCCCGACAAATGGGAATACCCATGGTTTGCGGCCTGGGATCTGGCTTTCCACACGATTCCAATCGCCCTGATTGATGCCGACTTTGCCAAAGAACAACTATGGCTGATGTTGTTCGAACAGTTCCAGCACCCCAACGGTCAAATTCCTGCCTATGAGTGGGAGTTTTCCGACCTTAATCCACCAGTGCACGCATGGGCGGTCTGGCGTGTATATAATATGGATCGCATTCGCAATGGTAAAGCTGATCGCGATTTTCTGGAAAAATGTTTTCACAAACTGATGATCAATTTTACATGGTGGGTAAATAAGGTTGATGGCAACGGTAATAACGTATTTGAAGGCGGTTTTCTGGGGCTGGATAATATCACAGTTTTCGACCGTTCCGAAAAGCTGCCCGGCGGGGCGGTGTTAGAACAATGCGATGCTACAGGCTGGATGGGCATGTATTGCCTCAACCTGATGCGTATCGCGCTGGAACTAGCCAAAGAAGATGCTGTTTATGAGGGGCTGGCAACCAAATATTTTCAACATTATGTATATATCGGTTCAGCCATGAAACATATGGGCGCGGCCGGCGATCATAATCTGTGGGATGAGGCGGATGGCTTCTTTTACGATGTGCTCAAATACCCTGATGGGCATTGTGACAAGCTCAAGGTGCGTTCACTGGTGGGTCTGATTCCTCTGTTCGCGGTAGAACGACTGGAGCATCAACGAATTGAAAACTTCGAGACCTTCACCTCCAGCCTGCACTGGTTTATTGAAAATCGTCAGGACATCGTTCAGCAATGCGTCAATCGGGTGGAGACAGATGAGGGCGTCACGGATGTCATGACCATCGTCGATCAGGAACAACTCAAATGTATCTTGCGCCGCATGGCCAATCCCAATGAGTTTTTGTCCGCACGCGGCATGCGCTCCTTATCCCGGGTTCATCTGCAACAGCCATTTAAGCTGGGTGACGCCACCGTGGGATATGAAGCGGCTGAAGCAGATTGTAAAATCAAGGGCGGCAATTCCAACTGGCGCGGCCCCATCTGGTTCCCTACCACGTTTTTGATGATTGAATCGCTACGCAAATTAAGAAAAGCTTATGGCGATGACCTGAATTTCGAATCTTGCGATGGTGAAAAGAGCACACCGGGAGAGTTGGCGCAGCATTATGCCGATGCATTAATTTCCATCTTCACCCGGGGTGATGATGGAAAGCGTCCGGTTCATGCCGATGACGATACCTTCCAGAATGATCCGCACTGGAGAGATTATATTCTGTTCTATGAATATTTCGATGGTGATGATGGCAGAGGTTTGGGCGCCTCACACCAAACGGGGTGGACCGGGCTGGTGGCATCATTGATTGATGAATGGCGACGATAACTGAAACATGGAACGTAACATCGGGAGGGTTTGATATGACCATACTGGCAGGTGACATCGGCGGCACCAAAACATTATTACAACTGGCCGACTTAACAGCGACTTCAGGCTATGATGTGATCTTTGAAAAACGATATGTCAGCGCCGAATGGGATCATCTTACACCCATGGTGCAGGATTTTCTGCATGCAGCGGCGCGAGAAACTTCTGTTCAGGCCAGCGCTGCCTGCTTTGGTATTGCCGGACCCGTGAATGGACGCAATGCCCGCACAACCAACCTGCCATGGCAACTCAATGCTGATGATATGGAGCAGGATCTGAATATCGATAAAATCCGTTTCATTAATGATTTTCAATCCGTTGGTTATGGCATCGAAGCACTCTCGGAAGATGATATCGTCGTCCTCAATCAGGGCAAGGAAGTCACCCATGGCACGCGTGTGATCATTGGCGCAGGTACCGGCCTTGGGCAATGTCTATTGTCATGGCAGGGCGAACATTATGAAGTCATTGCATCTGAAGGCGGCCATGGCGATTTTTCTCCGACCGATGCTGAACAGATCGCACTGTTGCAACACACTCAAAAGCAATTTTCCCGCTGTACCTGGGAGCGTGTTGTCTCCGGTACAGGCATTCACAATATCCACAGCTACATGCTTGATGCTTATCCCGGCGAAGAAAGCAACGCACTCAAGCAGGCTCGCAACACCGGTGACGCGTCCGCAGCCATATCGATGGCCGCAGCCAATGGTAGCGACCCGTTGGCCAAACGCAGCATGGATCTGTTTTGTAAACTCTATGGCGCTCAGGCCGGCAATCTGGGTCTGGCAGGCCTGGCTGTCGGAGGGGTTTATGTCGCCGGTGGCGTCGCTCCTCGCATTATCGACATGCTTAAAAACGGACTGTTCATGGAAGGTTTTATGAATAAGGAAGAACGTATGCAGAGCCTGCTTTCCAACATGCCAGTTCGCGTCGTGGTCAATGCCAGGATAGGGTTAATGGGTTCTGCCGTTGCTGCCAGCCGGTTGTAGATGGGGGGGGGGTGCCGACACAAATAAGCCGCTCCTTATTGTGCTCACCACCCATTTGACTGCAACCCGCTCATATGCCTGGACAACAAGCCAGACACTCGCAGTTTAATCTTGGGCTATTGCTCTGCGGGAAGATTATTAAAACTCGTAACCCAGAATGAATTTCAGATGGCCCTGGTCGCTGGCAGTGGTGAGGCCGAACAGATAACCCGCTTCATAGGTGAGTCCGCTGCGCAGCTTTCCGATCACAACCGGGCCAATCTGGTGGGATTGCAGAGATAGTGATTTGGTATTTCCCACTTCCCCAAGCGAGCCATACAATTCAATCGCCGGTTCCAGCCATCGCCTCCAGCGCCACTTGCTGCGCCATGCATAACCTACTCCGGTGTTGTTGACCGCATTGGCTCCCAGTTCTTTTTTCAGGATCAGGTTCCCCGTATGAATTAACCGTCCCTGCTGTTTTTCGAGCAATAATTTGAATTCAAGTGCGTCCGGTTTCTTCAACGACTTTTGCGGTACGAAATATTCAACATACAACCCTGCATCAAGCCAACGCTCGCCCTGCTCGAATAACTGATAAATGTTTTCCCATTTGAATCCCTGATAGGTGAATTTCTGCCCCGGCTTTTTTCTGAAATCGCCATAAACAGCTGTCATCCAGCGATCAGTCACGCCATACTCCAGCTCAAATTGATGGCGGGCGCTGGTGTTTTTGGTCGGGTCGGCATCGACGCTATAATCCAGCGAATATTCCAGTTCCACTTCGCCTTGCTCAACAATCGGTGAATACACTTTCTTGGCCTGTGCATCGCTAGCCTGCATGGTCATGCCCAAACAGATCAGCATCATAGTGGCTGCCGTGCCGGCTGGTCGTGCCTGTGGTTTCCTCTGATAGCGAATGGCCGCCCAGGTGAGCAACAATACGCTCACAAATGTAAACGCCTGCATGCCGCTGGGTCGATCATCATAGCCCATCAGGGCGTGCAATAGTTGACCGATTATCCCATGTTCTGAAATAAAACCGGAACTGTTCCAGATGGGTTGCCCCCATGCCGGCAACACATCAATCATCACCAGCCAGGCTATGCCCTGTGATGCCATGCCTGCAGACAGCAGGGCAATCAGATACGTCACAACCAGAAACACATAACGCAGTGGCACATGAATCAGACTTTGATATAGTCCCAGCGCCACGATGACGCCCAGCATCATGCCCGTCGCGCCACCTGCCAACATGCCGGTTGCACTTCCATTACCCGCCGCAGCTACGCCATACAGAAACAGAACTACTTCCGACCCTTCACGCGTTACAGCCAGCCCCACAACCATCGAGAGCACCAATTTTGCGGTTCCACGTCCCTCTACATCCTGACAGGTCTGACGAATTTTCTGAGACATCTCGCGGCCATGTTTGCCCATCCAGATCGCTGTCCATGCCATCATCAGAGCGGCGGCAATTAATACCGCCGCATTTAATATCTCCTGACCCATGCCCTGCATCGAAGCAGAAAGTATGTCCGCAAACAGCGCCACCACAATTGCAGAAATCAACCCGGCGGTGATACCGCCATAAATCCAGCGCGTTGCAATATTCGCCTCACGCGCCGCTGCCATAGCAATGCCGACCACCAACATTGCCTCCAGCACTTCACGAAATACAATAATTAATGTGGATAACATATCACCGCCCTACTTCGCAACAATAACACGGCCCTGTGCCGTATCAGGATTGAACTCGCCGAAAAACGGGTATTCACCCGCATCGAGTGCGGGCAGAAAAATCACGATTTTACTGTTGCCAGCTACAACTTTTTCCCGATTCAGTTCATAGCTCTCAAATTCCTCCGGCGTCGCATCGTGATTGAGCACAATCAGACGATGCTTTTGCCCTGCCGGCATTTCGATCCGGTCGGGAATAAATACATGGTTTTCGATCACCACGGTATATTCGGCTGTACTTCCCATAGCCGGGTAAGTTATGCCTGTCGTAACAAACAACGCTATTACACTCGTTTTTAAGATATTGTTTGATTTCATTATTCGATTCATCATCACTCCTGTGTCGCAAATGATAATCATTATCATAACTGTGAGTCAACAAGAATGATAATCGTTATCACATGCGTTACCGGGTGAAGTAACACTGAGCACTGCACAAGACAGTCTGATTTAGCTAGAATGCGCCCATGCAAGATCGACTAATCGAACTGGAAACCAAAATTTCGTATCAGGATCACACCATTGGCGAACTCAATAATGTGGTAATCCGCCAACAGCAACAAATCGATCAACTGGAAAAGAACCTTAAACGATTGCAAATGCATCTGAAGCAGTCCGGTAACCATGACATTGCCCGTCCTGACGAAGAAGCCCCGCCGCCGCACTATTAATCCAGAGGCAGTGATGTTTCCGTTATACGGCAAGCGCGGCTATAGTTGCCGCATCTTGCTGGCAGGTGATAAACATGTCTGAAAAACCATGGGGCGGTCGTTTTGAATCCCCGACTGATGAATTTGTAGAAGCATTCAATGCATCCACCGATGTCGATGCTCGTATGTATGCCGAAGATATTGCCGGCTCCAAAGCGCATGCCCGCATGCTTTGTGAACAGGGCATTCTGACGCAGGAAGATTTGAACGCCATTCTGCGCGGCCTCGATCAGATCAGCGGCGAAATCGAAAGCGGCGAGTTTACATTCACCATTGCGCTGGAAGATGTGCACATGAATATCGAATCGCACCTGACCGAAAAAATCGGCGATGCAGGCAAACGTCTGCATACCGCCCGCTCCCGCAATGATCAGGTGACCACCGATACGCGTTTATATTTACGGCGCAGAACCAACACCATGCTGGCGCGTATTCGCCAATTGCAAGCCGTATTGGTCGAACTGGCCGATGCACATGCCGATACCATCATGCCCGGCTTCACCCATTTGCAAACCGCACAACCGGTTACGCTCGGACACCATCTGCTGGCCTATGTTGAAATGTTTGAGCGTGATGCTGGTCGATTCCTAGATGCGCGCGGGCGCATGAATCAATGCCCGCTGGGCTCGGCCGCACTGGCAGGCACAACATTTCCGATTGACCGGCACATGACTGCCGAGGCGCTCGGGTTTGATGCCCCGACCGCCAACTCGCTCGATGCCGTTTCTGATCGCGATTATATCATGGAGTTGCTGGCCTCCGCCTCAATTTGCTCCGTTCACCTCTCCCGCTTCTCTGAGGAACTGATTCTGTGGATGAGTGCGCAGTTCGGCTTTATCGACCTGCCCGATGCATTCTGCACCGGCTCATCAATTATGCCGCAAAAGAAAAACCCGGATATGCCTGAGCTGGTACGAGGCAAGTCCGGTCGCATTATCGGCGGCTTAGTCGCCATATTAACCACCGTCAAAGGGCTTCCTCTGGCCTATAATAAAGACATGCAGGAAGACAAAACAGCCATATTCGATGCCTTCGATAATCTCGAAGGTTGCTTAAGAGTATTCGGCGATATGTTGCCCGGCATGCAGGTCAATAAAGAGATCATGCACAAGGCGGCGTCATCCGGCTTTGCCACTGCGACCGATCTGGCTGATGCGCTGGTGCGCGCCGGCGTTCCGTTTCGTGAAGCGCATGCCATTGTTGGTAAATCGGTCGCCCACTGTATCCATGAGAACATTGAGCTACATGAAATGGATGCATCTACCTGTGCTGATATTGACGCACGTTTGACGACCGATATGGTGCGCTCGCTTTGCGTGGAAACATGCGTGGCAGCCCGCAACCATATTGGCGGAACCGCACCCGATCAGGTGCGTATTCAAATCGACGCATGGCAAAAAAGACTGGAGCAATTATGATGAATATTTTCCTACGCCGCAGCATTTGGGCCGGTTTAATCATTGCCATTACATTGGGCGGTTGTGGTCGGAAAGAAGCACCGCAACCGATTACCTCAAGCTCTGAGAAGCCGCAGTTGGTTGACCTGGAATATGAGCAGGCCGGCAATGTTTTGAAATTGCGCTTTGTTCTCAAAGGCAACCCTGAGGGCATGGGGTACCAAATCGATCGTACCCAGATTGACCCTTACTGCCAGTGCCCCGGCTTCTGGCGGCGCTATTCTGATCAACTGCCGTTATCCGACTTGGCGAACAGGAGCACCAAGAAGATTATCAACCTGAAAACGACCAAAGTGGAATATGTGTACCGGCTGCGGGCTATTGATTGGAATGGCAACTTCGGCCCATGGAGCAAATCAATCCGGGCACGTGGCGTGGATCTGTTCAACAAGTGAGGCAACGCACTCAATCACATCAGGTGCGACTGGAAAAACTGGGCGCTTACCCGTTCGAGCGACTAAAAAAACTGTTTGTGAATCACACGCCCAACCCTGATTTGACGCCAATTGATGCCGGCGCAGGCGAACCAAGGCTGCCTTTGCCCACTTTTGTCGCTGATACTATTGCCGCGAAACTGAATGGCTTTTCCAAATACCCATCCACGGTCGGTTCGCCTGACTTGCGACAGGCCATCTCTGACTGGCTAGAGCGGCGTTATGGCTTGCAGCATGTTGATGCAGCCACGCAGGTGCTCTCGGCCAATGGTACGCGCGAAGCACTGTTCGCCATTGCCCATGCTCTGATTAATCCGGAAACGGGCCAGAAACCCAATGTATTGATGCCCAATCCGATGTATCAGATATATCTGGGTGCGGCGTTGACAGCTGGCGGTGAACCGGTTTTTTTGCCATGTACGGCGGAGAATGGATTCGCTCCTGATCTCGATACCGTCGAGGCATCGGTATGGCGTAATACGGCGCTGGCGTATGTTTGCTCGCCGTCCAACCCGACCGGCTGGATTGCCGATGCCGATTATTTCGCCCGGTTACTGGAACTGGCCGACACATACGATTTTTATATTGTCTCAGATGAATGTTATTCGGAAATTTACTGGCAGGATAAACCTGTCGGTTTGTTACAAGTCGCCGAGTCGCTGGGCCGGGATGGTTTCAGTCGCTGCCTGGTGATGAATTCCTTATCCAAACGTTCGGCTCTGCCGGGCATGCGTTCTGGCCTGATAGCCGGCGATGCCGCACTGATCAAACGCTTTACCAAATTGCGCAGCTATACCGGGCCGGCCACACCGTTACCCTTGCAAGCCGTGGCTGCTGCGGCATGGTCGGATGAATCCCATGTTCAGGAACATCTGGATATTTATCGGCAAAGCCTGAAATCCTTTTTCGATATTTATGGTGGAGAGATTCCATCCGGTTCGTTTTTCGTATGGCTGCCGGTTGCCGATGATGAGGCTTTTGCTATTGCCGCCTATGAACAACAGGCTGTAACGATTCTGCCCGGCTCCTATCTGGCTGCTGAAGATGCGCATGGGGTCAACCCCGGCGCAGGCTACATCCGCGCAGCACTGGTCGATGGCTCTGAGAGCGCCGCAGAACTTGCGCGCAGATTGCGCGCCGTCAGGATTTAGCCATGCAAATCTCTTCAAATGTTGAAAAAACCATTCGCCAACAGGCTGTCAGCGGCAACACACTGAATTGCTATGTTTACGACACCGCGCCCATGCACAATAAACTGGCTCATCTGGCCAGCATCATGCCCGATGGGGTGGAAGTGTTTTACGCCATGAAAGCCAACCCGCATGCCGCTTTTTTGCGCGCAGCACTGGAAGGCGGCGCACGCGGCATCGAAATTGCCAGTCTGGGCGAGGCTGAAAAGGCGGTTGCCGCCGGTTTTTCTGCTGCGCAACTGATCTACACCGGCCCCGGCAAGTCACCGGAAGAACTGGTATGGGCGGTCGAGAACGGTATTCGCACCATTCATATCGAATCGCTGACTGAAGCCCACCGGTTGAATCAAATCGCCGCAGCCAGAGGCGTATGTCAGGATGTACTGCTGCGCATCAATGCCAATTTCGATATCCATGAAGCGCAAACCACTTTTTCCGGAGGCTCGAAAAAATTCGGCGTCGATGAAGAGCAGCTCGACAACGTATTGCCGCAAGTTCTGGGGCTGAAACACCTGAATTTTCGTGGCCTGCACGTCTATGCCGCATCAGGCGTACTCAATGTGGCCGATCTGCTTAAAAACTGCGAACTCGTATTCGGTATGGCGCAGCATATTGAAAGCGAATATGCCGACGCTCGATGCGACACCATTGATTTCGGCGGCGGCTTTGGCGTCGATTATCTCGAAACTGGTCGCGATTTTGATCCGCAGGCCTACGCGGATGGGCTGGCAGCACTGATTGGCCAGTATGGTTTCGAGGGGCGCACATTCTTTCTGGAACTCGGGCGTTATCTGGCAGCCGATTCCGGCTGGTTCTGTACTGAAATCCTCGATATCAAGGAATCGCGCGGCAAAAAGCAGGTCGTGTGCGCTGGCGGCATCAATCATTTCCGCCGTCCTGCCGCACTGACTATCAATCACCCGCTCGCAATTGTACGCATGCAGCGTGAAAAACTCTTCGATGGACAGGTATCGGTACGCAATGAATCGGTCTATTTCGGCGGGCCTCTGTGTACCGGGGCGGATAAGCTGGCCAACGATATCGCTATCGATGCAGCCGATGTTGGCGACATTGCTGTGTTCGGCCTGGCCGGTGCATACGGGTTAAGCATGTCCAATGTTGAATTCCTTAGCCATGCGCGACCAGTGGAAATTATAATAGGGGAGCACTAACCCATGAAAAAATGGCTGGCGATCTGCTTGCTGCCGTTGTTGGCGGCTTGTGCCACATCACACAGAATGGCCATTGACCATGAAACCAAACAGCTGAACTTGGGGGACAATGCGCTGGTGTTAATGAGTGTGAAAATGGTCAATGGCTATAAGCCGAGTTTTCAACCTACCCCCAATATTGCTTTTTTAGAAAAGCCTATGGTGCGCGGCGCCAAGGACAAGCTGAACTATGTCATTGATGCAGAAGCGGAGCAGGGCGGTGTTTACTACCTCCGCATGGCTGTTCCGGCAGGCAAATACATTGTTCGTGGCGTTGGCGGAATGAGTGCCCGTTTTCTGGTTGTCGGTAGCTGCCTTCTTCCAATCCATCAGGATGTGGACATCAAAGCTGGAGAAGTGGTTTATTTAGGACGCGTAGCTGGTACAATTCGTGAACGCATGGATGACGAATTACGGTCAGGCTCAATGTTTCCACTGCTCGATCAGGCAATCACCGGATTCTCCGGAGGCACCTTCGATGTACTGCTGGAAGATCAATATGAGCAGGACATGAAGGTGTTCAAACAACGGTTTCCGGTATTGAACTCCATCGCAGTAAAAAAAGACATTTTTCTGTCATTTGACAAAGCGCGGGCAGTGGCCTGGTGGAAAAAACAATAGGAGTATCCATGAATCATTTACAGAAAACCATAGAAAGTGCCTGGGATACGCGTAGCGAGTGGGATTTCCGCTCAGCCAGCGCCGCGATTCGCGACAGCGTCGAGCACACCATTCAGTTGCTGGATGACGGTGGCGTGCGCGTGGCTGAAAAAAATGCCGCCGGCAACTGGGTCACGCAGGAGTGGCTGAAAAAGGCCGTGCTGCTGTATTTCAAGTTGCATGATAATCAGGTAATCAGCGGTGGTGGCACCAATTATTACGATAAAGTACCGCAAAAATTCGCCAACTGGGGCGAAGACATGTTCCGCAAGGGCGGCATGCGCGTGGTGCCGCCGGCGACAGTGCGCAAAGGCGCGTTTATTGCGCCGAAAGTTGTGCTGATGCCATCGTATGTGAATATCGGTGCTTATGTCGATGAGGGCACGATGGTAGATACTTGGAGTACAGTCGGCTCCTGCGCCCAGATCGGAAAAAACGTGCACCTGTCTGGTGGCGTCGGCATCGGTGGCGTACTCGAACCGTTGCAAGCCACGCCGACAATCATTGAGGATAACTGCTTTATCGGGGCGCGTTCGGAAATCGTCGAGGGCGTCATTGTACGAGAAGGCGCGGTCATTTCGATGGGCGTCTATATCGGCCAGTCAACACGCATTTTTGACCGTGAAACCGGCGAAACCCATTACGGCGAAGTGCCGCCCTATTCGGTGGTCGTATCCGGTTCCATGCCTGGCAAATCAGGCGGGCCGAATTTATACTGCGCCGTGATTGTCAAAAAGGTTGATGAACAGACGCGTTCCAAAACCGCCATTACAGAACTATTGCGCGATTAAGTGCCGTACCAATAGTCGTGCATAGCACAGCAACAAAGAGGAGGGCAATATGCCACTAAGCAAACTGGAAGCCAGTGTAGAAATCAATCGCCCGATTGAAGAAGTGATCGCTTTTGTCGATGACAATACTAACGATCCGATGTGGCAGACATCGGTGCTGGAATCGGAAAAGAAATCTGATGGTCCTGCTGCTGTCGGTACCATTTATCACTTCAAAGAGAAATTCATGGGCCGCGTCATCGAGCAGGACTGGGAAGTCACCGCCCGCAATGAGGATGGCAGTGCTTGGTCAGCCAAAAGCAAGGGCGGCCCATTCCCGATGGAAGCAACGATGACATTTGAAACAAAGGGTGAAGGCACCCGCGTTAGCCGCACCCTGAGCATTGATGTCGGCCGCTTCTTCAAAGTAGCATCGCCAGTCGTCGGTCATATTGCCAAGCGCGAAATGGACATGGATTTCGCCAACCTCAAGGAACTACTCGAAGCAGCGGCATAGTTCATGCTCGTCAGGGCCTGCTTCGGGCCCTGACGATTCCGGCATAAACAAATTTTAACCTTTCAGCCATCATGTTTTTACAGTTTGCAGGGCAGGCTTTGCGCCGTTGTTATTATACCCGGATCGCACATAAGGAGATAAACAGATGCGAAAAATTATCCTGCTTATGGCCGCATTGACGGCTCTGACACCGCTCACCCAGGCCAATGAAATTATGGATTGGCTGGATGAACATGCAGCTGGCATTGCTCCCGGAGTCGGTCATTCAAAGGCAGTTGTCGCAGCAGATTCAGCAACGCTATTAACGCTGGAAAATAAGCAAAGCGAAATGTATCCGCAGCCCTCTCCGGATGGCCGCTACCTGCTGAACGTAAGCTGGAAAGGCAAAGATGCATGGATTTCGCGCCGTTATAGTGAAAATGGCGACCCGGCCAACCGCGTCACCTTTGATGGAAGAGCACTGGATTCCATTCACTGGAAAAATAATGACAAGGTTTATTACCTATCCGGTCGAGCTGGCGGGTTGGGTTTGTGGGAAAAAATTTCAGATGGCGAAGGTATGCAACGGCGAATTCAGCGACTTTCCGGCATTCTTACCCAACCAATTCTGTTGCTCGATGACACGATCATTGCAACGCGCTTAAAACCCATCAGCCGAAAAACAAAACTGGCAAGCCATCGCAAACATGATGATTTCAACAACTGGACGTTCCCCGGTTATATTGCCGAAATCGTCCGCTTTGATAAAGATGGAAGCGTTCATAGCCTGGCTGATGGTGTCAACCCAGCTCTGTCGCCCGATGGTAAATGGGTCGTTTTCTCCATGCCGACAGGTCGCAGTGTTCATCTGTTCCGTATGCGCACCGACGGTTCCGACCTGATCCAGATTACCGATGCCCGCAGCGTTGATGTGCAGCCATCCTGGAGCAACGATGGTAAATCCATTTTATTCACTTCCAATCGCGTCAATAACGATCTTCGACATCCGAAAAAATCAGGCTGGGATATCTGGTCTATTGGCATTGATGGCCGCAATCTGATTCAAATCACTTTTGATAAAGCACGCGACGGCGGGGCTCGGATGGGCAAAGACGGGCGCATTTACTTCCACTCTGACCGCGCCATCACCAAAGCCATGCTGGCCGAACATCAAATTAAATCAGGCTCTTCACACGGCTATCACATCTGGACCATTAACTCCCCGCAATAACCTTTATTAAAAAAGCCCTTGAGGAGGGGCTTTTTTAATTGCCGCCGCAAGCAAATTGACTAAATCTTCATTAGCTTGGGGCATCGCATAATTCGACAAATCATCCGTATTGGCCCAGGCATGCTCAGATTCAGTATTTAGCTGGGCGAGATTGTCGCAAAGGCAGGCGAACAGATCAAAATGCAGCAGGCGATCAGGGTATGTGAAGTTGCTTTGGCCGATGAAGCGCCAGCCATGCGCGCTAAGCCCTGTTTCTTCTTTCAACTC
Source organism: uncultured Zetaproteobacteria bacterium (assembly GCA_964442955.1). Lineage (GTDB taxonomy): Bacteria > Pseudomonadota > Zetaproteobacteria > Mariprofundales > Mariprofundaceae > Mariprofundus. The sequence continues at coordinate 14,367 of CAYUBK010000009.1, forward strand.
GCGTATAGCCGCTTGTTGCGCTTGTTCTCCGCGTTCAACTTTACCACCGGGGAAGGACCATAAGCCGCTGCAATGCTGGTGTTCACCCCTTTTCAGCAGCAGCAGATGCCCCTGTTCATCAAAGGGGGCTACCAGCGCAATGGTTTGTTCTTTCAGGTGCGATACTCCGCATTGATGGTGATATATTCATGGGTGAGATCGCCTGTCCAGATGGTTGCTTCGGCATCACCCATACCAAGATTCAGGGAGATCGAAAACTCCGGCTTCGCAAACACGGCCATGCCCGCTTCATCGCAATAATCCGGGTGTAACTGACCGTTTTCCATCATCATGACATCATCACAGGACAGGGAAATTCGATCTGCATCGAAAGCTATGCCGGCATTGCCGGCAGCCGCCACAATCCGCCCCCAGTTGGCATCGGAGCCAGCAAAAGCCGTCTTAACAAGTGGTGATACGGCAATGGTGCGGCCAACATGATAGGCATCTTCAAGTGAACTCGCGCCTTTAATTTGAATGGTGACAAACTTACTCACACCCTCACCGTCGCGCACAATCATCTGCGCCAGTTCAATACATAAGCTGGTCAAAGCAGCCTCAAATTCGGATGTATCCAGCATCGCCTCATGACCTAGCCCCAAACCGGAAGACAGCAGATAAACAGTATCATTGGTAGACGTATCGCCATCAACACTGATGGCATTAAACGACTGCCTGACTGCGCATTTGAGCATCGGCTGCATCTGATCGTGTGATAGCGGCGCATCGGTTGCAATGAAAGCGAGCATGGTCGCCATATTCGGGTGAATCATACCGCTGCCCTTGGCAATGCCGGTAATGGTGAAATCGCCAACCCGGCGCGAAGCCCATTTGGCAAAGGTATCGGTGGTGCGAATCGCATTGGCCGCGCCCTGCCAGTCCGATTCACAGGCGGATGCCTCGCGGATGCCGGAGACGATGCGCTCAATCGGAAACGGCGTGCCGATGACACCGGTGGAGGCAGACAGCATGTGTTCCGGCAAGACAGCCAACGATTCAGCCGCCGTAGCTATCATCATTTGAGCCCATTCAGCCTCGCGAATGCCGGTGCCGGCATTGGCATTGCCGCTATTGGCGACGATGCCGCGAATATCAGAGCCATGTTCATATATGGCTTTTTCGCCCAGATCCACACAGGCGGCCCGCAGGCGATTCTGCGTAAATGTGCCGGCGGCATGGCAATCCACATCCGCAGCAATGATAGTCAAATCAGTGCGCTTTCCCTTCAACTCCGGCGCTTTGACGCCGCATGACGCCGTACCAATCCTGAAGCCGGGTACGCTGAATGGCGCAGCCAACTCAGGCGGATTTACGGCCATTAACTACGTTTCCCGTGGCACTGTTTGTATTTTTTACCGGAACCACACGGACACGGATCATTACGCCCTACTTTCGGCTGTTCACGCTTATAAGTATGTTGCGGCTCCTGTGGCTCATCGCCTTCACCGAGGTTGTAGCTAACCGGAGCAGCCTCTTGCCTAGGCGCCTCGATAATAGGATCTGGCTCTTCCACTTCCACCTGTACCCGGTGTAGCGCAAGCATGGTTTCTTCGCGTACCTTGCCGAGCATACTTTCAAACAGTTCGAATGATTCACGCTTATACTCCTGAATCGGCTGTTTCTGGGCATAACCGCGCAAGCCTACGCTCTGACGCAAGTGATCCATGGCCAGCAAATGCTCTTTCCAGTGGTGATCGAGAATTTGCAGAATCAGGTATTTCTCGAAGTTGCGCATTTGTTCGGAGCCGGTAATGGCTTCCTTGGCAACCATATGCGCCTTTAAGCCTTCAAAAATTTGCGTGCCCATATCATCACTGCTTTCCACCGCATCGCTATCCATCCATGCTGTCGGGTCGGCTTCGATACTCAAACGCTCTTTCAGCGCCTCGCGCAATTCATCCAGCCGCCATTCTTCCGGGTGCCCTTCGACAAACTCATGCTCAAGACGGCCGGCATAATCGCTCTGCATATCTTCAATAACATCATGCACATCATCGGCTTCAAGTAATTCGCGGCGCTGTGAATACACCACATCGCGCTGCTGGTTCATCACATCATCGTATTCCAGCAATTGCTTACGGATATCGAAGTTACGGCCTTCCACTTTTTTCTGCGAATTCTCAATGGCCTTGGTCACCCACGGATGTTCAATGGCTTCGCCTTTTTCAAAGCCCATCTTGGTCAGCATCGACTGCATCTTTTCGCCACCGAAGATGCGCATCAGATCATCTTCCAGCGACAGGTAAAAACGCGTCAAACCCGGATCGCCCTGACGACCGGAACGGCCACGCAACTGATTATCAATGCGGCGTGATTCATGCCGCTCGGTGCCCAGAATATGTAGCCCGCCCGCCTCAACGACTTCGATATGCTCAGCCTGACAGGCAGCTTTGATTTCTGCCGCTTTAGTTTCACGATCAGGGCCGGAAATCTTGCCCGGCAACTGAGCAATCAACATGTCCGGATTGCCGCCCAGCATGATGTCGGTGCCACGTCCGGCCATATTCGTGGCGATGGTGACGGCATGTTTGCGACCAGCCTGCGCCACGATATCCGCTTCGCGCTCGTGATGCTTGGCATTCAACACTTCGTGCTTAATGCCCTTTTTCTTCATCTGCTCGGACAGGTATTCGGATTTCTCAATCGAAACCGTACCGACCAGCACCGGTGCACCGGTTTTGTGCGCCACTTCAATATCATGGATAATGGCTTCGTATTTATCTTCGGCGTCCCGGTAAATAAGATCGGGCAGATCCTTGCGGATCATGTCCTGATTGGTCGGCACGATGACCACTTCCAGCTTGTAGATTTTTTCAAATTCCTCGGCTTCGGTATCGGCCGTGCCGGTCATACCGGACAGTTTATCGTACATGCGGAAATAGTTCTGGAAGGTGATGGAAGCCAGTGTCTGGTTTTCCGGTTGAACCGTGACCCCTTCCTTGGCTTCCAGGGCCTGATGCTGACCATCGGAATAACGCCGTCCCGGCATCATACGTCCGGTGAATTCATCAATAATAATCACTTCATCATCACGCACGATATAATCCACTTCGCGCGTAAATAGCGTATTGGCGCGCAACGACTGGGTGGCGGCATGCATCAAATTAACGTTTTCAGGGTCGTACAGATTACCTTCTTTCAGCAGACCAGCCTCACGAAACAATGCTTCGACATGATCATTGCCGGTTTCGGTATAGGAAACCGCCTTATCCTTTTCATCCTTGTCGTAATCTTCTTCGTTTAGCTGCTTGATCAGGGCATCGGCCTGCTGATATAACTCGGTGGCCTGCTCGGCCGGGCCGGAAATAATCAACGGCGTACGCGCCTCATCGACCAGAATCGAATCGACTTCATCGACAATGGCATAATGGTGTCCACGCTGTACCAGCTCTTCGCTGGCAAAGGCCATATTATCGCGCAGATAATCAAAGCCGAATTCATTATTGGTGCCGTAAGTGACGTCACTGGCATAGGCCTCGCGCCGTTCATCATTGCTGATACCATGCACAATCACGCCGGTGGACAGCCCGAGAAAACCATATAACTGGCCCATATATTCAGCATCGCGGCTGGCCAGGTAATCATTCACCGTCACCACATGCGCGCCTTTGCCGGACAGTGCATTGAGATAGACCGACAAGGTCGCCGTCAGAGTTTTACCTTCACCGGTTTTCATTTCTGAAATTTTACCCTGATGCAGAATCAGGCCGCCGATTAACTGCACATCGAAATGGCGCATACCCAGCACGCGTACGGACGCCTCGCGCACTACGGCAAAAGCTTCGGGCAGCAGATCATCTTCTGTTTCACCCTGTTCGAGGCGATGGCGGAATTCATCTGTTTTGGCAGCCAGCGCCTCATCACTGAGCGCTTGTACATCTGCTTCCAGTGCATTGATTTGATGGGCGATAGGCCACAATTGTTTGAGCAAACGGTCATTGCGGCTGCCGAACAGCTTGGTAAGGGCTTTTAACATGGGATTAGTGCTCCAGCGAAATTTTAACATGAAACAAACAACGCGTTTACATGGCTTTTCCATTCAGTGGTAATGTTTTATACCACGGGATGGATGAGTCATGTGCGTTAAGCTGCGCAAGCTAGCATGCAGTGCGACACGCACCAAGCAGGGTTTGAGGCAGCCACATCCGGATCAGCTGCGGTCTTTACAGCTTGATCGTTGACTCAGGAGTTTTATCGCAGAAAATCGCCAATCCGCTGCACACCAGCCCGGATATCATCCAGCCCGGTGGCGTAGGAAAAGCGAACGTGTTCTGCCGCCTTGAATACACCAAAATCCTCACCAGGCGTAATGGCTACGCCGGCCTGCTCCAGCAGTTCCCAACAAAAGGCTCTGGAATTCGAGGTGATATTTGCAACATTGGCATAGATATAAAATGCTCCCTGCGGCTCCACCACAATATCGAAACCGAGTTCGGGTAAAGCATTTAGCAAATAACGACGCCGCTCATCATAGGCCAGGCGCATGTTCTCCACTGCATCATCCGCCCTCAATGCGGCAATGGCTGCATACTGGGACAAGGTCGGCGCGGCAATAAAGATATTCTGCATCACCCGGCGACAGGCATCGATCAGTGCTTCCGGTACAATCACCCAGCCAATACGCCAACCGGTCATGGCCCAGCGTTTGGAAAAACCATTCACGACAATGGTATTATCATCGATCTCCAGTGCACAGTGCGCCCGCGCCCCGTAAGTCAGGCCATGATAAATTTCATCGGAAATCAAATAGCCACCAAGATTTCGACACACATCGGCTACGCCTGACATGGCCCCGTCATCAATCAACGTACCTGTCGGATTGGATGGGTTAATGAGCACGGCGGCACGGCTATGCGCCTGCCAGTGCCTGTCAATCAGTTCAGCAGATAAATGATATCGCGTTTCCGGCCCGACCGGGATATTGATCGGTTCACCACCGTTCAAACGAATAAAGTTGCGCTGGCACGGGTAGCCCGGGTCAGACAATAGTACCGATTCGCCCGCATCGAGAAGGGCGGCATAAATCAGACTGAACGCGCCGGATGTACCCGGCGTAATCAGGATACGCTGTGCGTCCACATCAACGCCATATTCCTTTTTGTACCAACGGCTGATGGCTTGTTGCAGTGCAGGGCTGCCGGTTGAAGGTGTATAAAAATTATCGCCACCATCTAGGTGCTGGCGAGCAGCGTCAATAACAATAGCCGGCGTCGGGAAATCCGGCTCGCCGATTTCCATGTGGATAATCTTGCGCCCCTCCGCTTCTAATTGTTTGGCGCGCTCCAGCAACTGCATGACACGAAATGGTTCGATTCGATCAATTCTACGCATAGGCGCCAGCATACAGGATGTGTTGCACTGATTATAGCGCTAACAGTTTGCATTATTTTCTGCGATACTGCGCCGCCGCTGACCAATAAGGTTGGCGAATGACAGGTAGAAGGGCATCAGAACCATGGCTATGAAGTACAACACTGACGATCTCCGCATCAGCGGCATGAGCGAAATTGCAGCACCCGAAAAGGTGCATGCCGAGTTCCCTATTTCCGAAGTAGCCGCACGCACCACGCACGACACCCGCAATGCCATCCATGAAATTCTGATGGGTGAAGATGATCGTTTGCTGGTCGTTATCGGGCCGTGCTCTATTCATAATCCCAAAGCTGGTCTGGAATATGCCCGTCATATTCAGCGCATGCGGGAGGAACTGGGTAAGGATTTATTGATTGTCATGCGCGTCTATTTTGAGAAACCGCGCACCACGGTGGGCTGGAAAGGTCTGATCAACGATCCGAACCTGGATGGCAGCTTTGAAATCAACAAGGGCATTCGTCTGGCCCGCAAGCTGCTGCTTGAAATCAATGAAATGGACGTGCCCTCAGGTACCGAATTTCTCGATCTGATTACGCCGCAATATGTGGCTGATCTGGTCAGTTGGGGCGCTATTGGCGCGCGTACGACCGAATCGCAGGGGCACCGTGAGCTCTCCAGCGGTCTGTCATGTCCGGTCGGCTTCAAGAATGGTACGGATGGCGGTTTCAAAATCGCCATTGACGCGCTGCATGCAGCACGACATCCGCATGTATTCATATCACTGACCAAGCAGGGCAAATCGGCTATTTTCTCTACGGCCGGCAATGAGGATTGCCACATTATCCTGCGTGGTGGCAAAACGCCGAACTACGATGCAGAAAGCGTGGCTCGCGCCACGACCGAACTGGAGGCGGCCAAACTACCGTGTCATTTGATGGTGGATTGCAGCCATGCCAACAGTAGCAAACAGTTCAAGCGCCAAATTGCGGTGGGCGAAAACCTGGCCGGGCAGGTTGCTGCCGGAAATCGTTGCATCACCGGGGTCATGATTGAGTCACACCTGCATGAAGGGCGTCAGGATGTTGTTCCGGGCGAGCAACCGGCATTCGGCATCAGCATTACCGATGCCTGCTTGGGCTGGGAAGACTCAGAAGCCCTGCTACATACGCTGGCCGGAGCAGTTCGTGAGCGGCGGAAAGTGTGAGGCGTGAAGCATCAGGGTGTGGTTTCCCTCACACCTGACGCCTCACCCCTAACGTTTTAATTTTACTCTTCGCCCTTCTTCTTGGCCTCATTCACCCGCAAGGTGCGTCCGGCATAATCGTTGCCATCGAGTTGTTTGATGGCTTCCCGTGCGCCAGCAGCATCCATTTCCACAAAACCATAACCCTTAAAGCGTTTGCTTCGACGATCTTTAACCAGTCGAATATCAACCACGTTTCCAAATGGGGAAAACAGGTTTTTCACATCGTCTTGACCGGCATTAAAGGGTAAGTTTCCTACATAGATATTGCTGGTGCCTTCCTCCTGACTGGCCGGAGCCGGTTTCGGTACAAGCGCAACCAGCAGTCCGCCAAACAAAACGCCAAGGGTAATACCGGTGGCAAACAGAGATGCCGCCGGCACGCCCTGAGGATCAATGGCGGACAAGGCATAATACCCCACCAATGAGGCTACAATCGCCACAACAAATAATTTCACAAAACATGATACACTCATTCAATCACTCCAAAGACTGCAAAAATACGCAGTTCATGGTCGCGAAGCATGCCAAAACCTGCGCCGAAAAGCACGCCTGTTTGTTATTAAATACGCACAAAACATGATGGATTTACGCCAGCCGGAGATGCGCTAGCCTTGCCCGCATGAGTAGAAAAGTTATTCCTATCCAGACAGAGCTTCAGGGCGAGCCTATGGCAGGCAAACCAAAATGGTTGAAAGTGCGCGCACCGATGTCGTCCGAATACAAATCAATTGTTCAACTGATGCGCGAATTGAAACTGAATACGGTCTGTGAAGAAGCCTCCTGCCCGAATATCGGCGGTTGCTGGAAACAGGGTTCAGCTACATTCATGATTCTAGGTCGCGTTTGTACCCGCACCTGCGCATTTTGTGATGTGGCGACGGGCCGGCCTGATCCGGTCGATCCAGATGAAGCGGCGAATCTGGCCAAAGCTGTAGCACAGATCGGACTTAAACATGTGGTCATCACTTCGGTGGACCGCGACGACCTGAAAGATGGCGGTGCAGGCCATTATGCGACGGTGATTCGCGAACTGAAAGCACGACAACCGCAAGTGACGATAGAAATCCTGACGCCCGATTTTCAACGCAAACCGGCCTCCTGCCTGAATACGATTATCGAAGCCAAACCGGATATCTTCAATCACAATCTGGAAACCGTGCCGCGCCTGTATCGTTCGGTGCGCCCCGGCGCACGCTACTTCACTTCGTTGCGCCTGTTACAACGAGCCGGAGAGCTCGATCCCGATGTGGTGACCAAATCAGGCATTATGGTTGGTCTCGGCGAGGAACGTGACGAGATATTACAGGTGATGGATGATCTGCGCGAAGCAAGCGTTGATATCCTGACCATCGGCCAGTATCTCAGACCGAGTGTAAAGCATCATCCGGTGATGAAATACTGGACGCCGGAAGAATTTGACGAACTCAAATATCTGGCCGAGAAAAAAGGCTTCGGCATGGTGGCATCCGGCCCCCTGGTGCGTTCATCTTTTCATGCCGATGAAGTATTTCAGGCGCTCAAGTCGAAAACCGTCTGACGACTAGCCCCTGGACAGGAACTTTCTGGGGTTGATTAATTTACCATTGTGCCGCACTTCGTAGTGCAGGTGAGGGCCGGTGGAATGACCGGTTGAGCCGATGCGGCCCAGCTTCTGATTACCGCCAACCACATCGCCAACATTGACCGCCAAACTGGACAGATGCGCATAACGTGTTCGATAACCGTAACCGTGCTCGATATCCACCACATAGCCGAAATCTTCCATTTTACCGGCAAAGGTTACGACGCCGGGGCTGGCGGCTTTAACCGGAGCGCCAAAGTGGTTGGCGATATCAACACCACGGTGAATAGCCGGTGCGCCGGTGAAAGGGTCAATGCGCGGGCCAAAACCGGAACTGATCCAGCCACCAGTCGTCGGCCATGCATGTGGTTTGGCGTTAACAGCGGTCGTTTTTTTCTCCAGCATGAAGTTGACTGCTGTCAACTGCACATCGAGTTGCTTCAAGCGACCTTGCACCGAATTGATGCCCTGATACAGGCCAGTGTCGGCATTGGACAACTCAAGCCCCTGTTGGCGAAGGCCGCCAAAGGCAGGCGCCAATCCGAAATCAAACTCCGTTTTATCCAGTGAAGCAACATCAACCAAATGGGCACCCAGTGCATCCAGCCTGGACATGCGCGCCTGCATTTGTCCAAGCGTACGCGCATACACGGCGCGTTTTTTTTGCTCGGCCTCTAACGCTGCAGTCAGTGTTTCAACCCGAGAGTCATTACCCTCCCTGATCTGTTGCAATTCACCCCGGGCATGCTTTAGCGATTTGGCAAGCTGTTCACTATGATAAACGCCGTAAACACCCCATACGCCAAAAACGGACAGCATGATGAATGACAGTGAGCAAGCCATAAAAAAATTACGGCTCATGACGATTCCGAACAATCCTCCCGATGAGGATGCGGACATAAATACCTGTTTTTTCATCTGCTCAGTGAAGCCTCCATGGCTACTAAAAAAGGCAATCTTCAATCATCTCTCCGTATTCGCCGTGATAAAAATCACAATAGCATTTCAGTGGACGACGTATGCTTGCGTGCATTGACGACCTGCTACAAGGTTTTATGCTTGCGCCATGCACCCAGACACCCATGAAATTTCCATTCATCGCCATTGTATGCAGCAAATACTTCATGAAGCCATATCTTGCTTATCAAACACATCACACGAGCAAGATGTTTGCCAAGGGCTGCTTACAGGCGGCGGCAATATGCTTAAAAAACATCTTGCTGTCACGAAAAATCCTTTATTAGAACCGCATGCAGGCCTGAATTTTTTGGCTGACGCATCCGGCCATGACGCAATATGCGGTATTTATTGCTCCATTATTGCCCCTGATGTGATCGATCACGACCGAATTCGCAGCCTGAGCAAGCTTGTTCAACAGCATTATGGGCATCAGCCCGATTGTTACCTGCTGATTGAGTTGGGGCACAAAGGCCGGGTGGATGCTCGCCTTTTCACCGATGAGGCACTCACATCACCCATGCCGCTAAATATGCAGGAAGATGGCAACGCCGTGGTGACGAATGAATAGCGGCACTGACATCAATGAGCCTTACCATTTGATTGTCATCGGTGCAGGTATTTCTGGCCTGGCGATGGCCTTTGAAGCCCGTCAGGCGGGCAAAACGGTACTCGTGCTGGAAAAGGAAAATCGCGCTGGCGGTTGTTTTCATTCAGAAATTGTTCCGGATGAAGGCGAACCGTTCTGGCTGGAAATGGGAACGCATACCTGTTTCAATTCTTATGGACGTCTGCTGAACATATTAGACAGGCTGGGGCTGCAGGATCAAATGCTTGGCCGCGAAAAGTTACGCTATCGTATGCTGGCTGACGGAGAACTGGTTTCTATTCCTTCCCGGCTACGTTTCATTGAATTATTCACCCATATCTGGCGTATTTTTTCTTTGAAAAAAGAGAGCAAATCCATCGCAGACTATTACAGTAAACTGATGGGCCAGAACAATTACGCCAATGTGCTCCGGCACGCATTCAATGCCGTAATCTGCCAGCCATCGGATCAGATGCCTGCAGATATGCTGTTCCGCAAACGTCCGCGTGATAAATCCGTACAACGCAGCTACACCTTTGCCGATGGCCTGGGCCGTATCATTGCAGCACTTGAACAAGGCCTGAATGTTAAAACAGGGCAGGCCATTCACGCTATTCACCGCCATGCAGAAGGTTATGTTGTTGAAACAGAAGATGGGGTTTATGCATGTGACAAGCTGGCCTGCGCCACGCCCGCACCCGCTGCCTCGCGTTTAATGGAGCAGCCCCATCCCGATATCGCTGAGCAATTGGGCTGGGTGAATGAAGTTGAAATTGAATCTGTCGGCATTGTGGTTCGCAAGGAGTCTCTGCCGCTTGCACCTGCTGCTGGTATTATTGCAGTGGATGGCGATTTTTATTCGGCTGTATCCCGCGATTATCTCAGCCATCCGCATTTGCGGGGGTTCACATTTCATTTTAAACCGGGGCTGCTCGGTGATGACGATAAGCTGCAACGCATCTGCACGGTGCTCGGCATATCATCAACTGATTTACTCTATGTGTTCCACAAAACCAATCGTCTGCCGGCGCCCGATATGGGCCATCATCAGTTGATCGAAGAACTGGATTGCATGCTTGCCAATCACCCGTTAGCCCTGATTGGTAATTATTTTAATGGTGTTGCAGTAGAAGATTGTCTCGAACGTGTTGAAAAAGAGTGGCGGCGCTTATTCGCGCCAACATGAGACGAACATGGATATGTATCGCCCTGCTACTCAGCGGCTGCGGTTTCAGTGAAAAGATGGACGTCATGTTCGAGTGCCGATCACCCTCCGGGCAACTGGTGGCAACACTTTACCGCATAACCACCGGAGACAGGCCGGGCGACCAGGAGGTGCATGTCAATATTCGCCCTGTCGATAGCAGTTTGAATAGCGCTATGCACAGTTTTTCGTTCAGGCATGGCTATGATGCCATCATACACTGGGATTCTGAGCATCAAATGCGCATGGTATTTCCCAGAGGTTCGGAAATCACGCATCAGGAAAGAGTGGTTTTTGGAACCAGTCAGACATTCAATGCCGCCGACAGCATCCATATCGACTATCAGGAAAAACCATCAACACATGGTTATTTTATGGTGGAAAAGCGTTGTTTCAACGCAATCAAGTCATCGATGTAAAAAAGAACGCCCGGCACAAAAGAGGGGGAAGGGAGTGTGCCGGGCGTCAGTGCAGTGTTCTGAATAGTATGTAATATGCATACTATTCAGAACACTGCACGAGCCAGTCAAAAAGGGGTGGGAGAGAATGACTGGCCGTTAACTGAGAAACTATTTTTTGAATGCTTTGTGGTAAGCCATCATACGATTGGCACTATCCGGCACCAGCCATTCTGAGGACATGGTGTCCAGCAATGAACTTTCGCTCTGGTTTGTCATGGCAGCGTGAATATTAAAACTTCTGGCGCTGGAAATCTGCGTACCTGCAATAAAGGCCAGTGCAACTGCAATAAACATAGCAATATATTTCATAATCATCTCCTTGCTTGAAACTGAGTCAGCATCTTGCCGACCACATGGCGAACACTATCGTCGCCTCAAGGCCATAATGTGACAGATATCACGTCTCGGAAATTGATGCCATTGTGAGCGTTTTTGACACAGTTGGGGGATATGTTTGTAAAATCCTGCCCGTGAGCAGGTCACGGTTAACAAACTACCTTGGCTTACGCCATACCCTCCGCAGCATTCAGTGCAAGACGTACAGCCAGCGCAACAATCAGTGCCACGCCGACAGAGAGCGCGACAGAAAACAGCGCATCCTTGCGGCCAATCACCTTGACCATCACGGCAAAAGTGGAAATGCAGGGAATATAAAACAGCAGAAACACCAGAAATGTAGAAATCTGAATCCAGTCGAGCATCTGCCCGATTTCAAACGTGCCCAGCGCCTGATAAATCATCACCAGCGATAATTCCTTGCGCAGCACGCCGAACAAAATGGGTACGCCGAGTACTACGGGCAGGCCGAGTATCCAGCCGGTGACAGGGGAAAGCAGCGTATTGATGATCTGATCGCCACCCATGAATTGCAATAGCGCCAGTACAATGCTGCCGCCAACCAGCAATGGCAGCACAATGGTGACGATATCTCTGCTGCGTTGCCACGTGGAAGAAAGCAAGCGCTGCATCTTCGGCCATGCATAGGCTGGAATTTCCTGAATCAGGCCGGGGCTGATTTCGGGATACCGGTGTGACAGCAATCGCCCGAGCACGGCAATCACCAGCAGACTTAATATAAATAACAGAAACACCCCGGTTGCGCCGAGATATTTTGCTCCCAGCGCCAACACCACTGCCGAACGCGCTGAGCACGGAACAAACGTAATCAGCAAGGATGCAACAACCCGGTCGCGGCCACTGGTCAAAGCACGGGTGGCTGCAATGGCCGGTACGTTACAGCCTAAGCCCAGCAGAAATGGCACAGCCACCCTGCCGTGCAGACCGATGGCATGAAAAAATCGATCCACCACAAAAGCGATGCGATGCATGATGCCGCTCTCTTCCAGCGCCACCAGCATCAATACCAGCGGCAGCATATAGGGGATGACAATGCCGATCAGTCCAATCAAACCATCGCCAACGGCGCGAGCAATCACGCCGGTGGCCGTATCCGGCTGCCAGGTAGAAATCAGGGTCGTTAGCCTGGCCGATGAAATGGCATCCAGCCCCGTGCTAACTTCAAACACCATAAATAATACGGCGGCAAACACGGCCAGAGAGCCGACCAGACCCCAGTGCGGATGCAGAAATAGCATGTCCATGCGGTCTTCCCAACTGATTTTCGGCTTGTGAATATGGTGGGCCACATCGTTGAACAGGGTCATGGCGCGATGATGGCGGTCCGCCTTCACCTCTTCGGTCAATGTTCTTGGCAGTTCATGATTCGCCTGTTCACGCAGGGCGTGGATACCCGGCGCAACTTCGGGGAAATGGCTTTT
>CAYUBK010000010.1:0-25961 GCA_964442955.1 uncultured Zetaproteobacteria bacterium
GCTCCAGCACGCGCAGCGCATGCAACAATCCACTCTTCTGATGACGCGGCAGATCCACTTGCGTTACATCGCCAGTCACCACCATTTTGGAGCCGAAACCGAGCCGGGTAAGAAACATTTTCATCTGTTCGCGAGTCGTATTCTGCGCTTCATCGAGGATGATGAAGGCATCATTGAGCGTACGCCCGCGCATATACGCCAGTGGAGCGACTTCAATACGGCTCTGCTCTATCAGCGCATTCATTTTTTCCACACCCAGCATATCGGCCATGGCATCATACAAGGGGCGCAGATACGGATCGACTTTCTGTTGTATATCACCGGGCAAAAAGCCCAGCCGTTCTCCGGCTTCCACGGCTGGCCGGGTCAGGATAATTCGCTCCACCCGATTGCTGTTCATGGCCGAAACCGCCATAGCTACGGCCAGATAGGTTTTGCCGGAACCGGCAGGTCCTACCGCCAGGGTCAGCGTATTGCGTCCGATGGCTTTCAGATAAGCGCGCTGATTGGGTGTTTTGCCACTGATATGGCGGCGTCCGGCAATGATGATACCGCTGTCAGGTTCCACTGCCGATGCATTCTGATCAGCATCGCGTAATACGCCTTCTATATCTATATCGGTCAATGCTTCCGCCTGAGTCGTAGATTTTTGTAATAACCGCTGCACAGCCTGCCCGGCTGCATCGGCATGTTCACCCTCGATATTCCAGTTGCCCGGCTTACCCAGAAAACGCACCTGATAAAATGATTCGACACGCTTTAATATCCAGTTTCCAGCCCCACACAACTTTTGCAATGCGGACGGTTCAAGCGCCTCCAGACGCAACGAAATACTCATGAGCGTGATATAATGCCCTTGGCTCGCATGATGCACAAATACATCGCAGGCATTATGCAGAAAAAAACTTACGCGTACATTCGTTTTCAACACCGGAATGCTATCTGAAATGTGACAGGCAAGGGTTTTCATATTTTTCTACTTGTACTCGTAAGATGTTACAACGTATGAAAACTTTTTTCTTATCAAGCCAGGCACCATCATACTGCCTTCCCTGACTTCAGTCCCTTACGAAAAATATCTCGTGCAACGGTACAAGAAGTCAACAATGTATCTTTGCAAAGTCTGGATTAGTTGCCTGCTGCCATTCCAGAAACGGCGACTGAGGGTTCAACCGACAGGCGCAGGCCGACTGCATGTAGAATAGAATCCAGACTGGTTAATTTGGGGTTGCCGTTTTCCGACAAGGTTCGATACAATGTTTCACGGTTTAAATGCGCCAGCGCAGCCACTTCTTTTACGCCGCCATTGGCATCAGTGACATCTTTAATGGCCAATAAAAAAGCAGTGCGATCACCGCCCTCAAGCGCAGCATCCAGATAGGCTGCTGCTTCATCAGGGTTTTTAAGGCTTTCCAGCAGATCATCACGGTATGATTTAGTTCTCATTGGCTCTCTCCTTATAATCCTTCCAGAAGTTTTTTGCGGTTTTAATATCTTTTTTCTGGGTTCTCTTGGCTCCGGCCAAAAGCAGGATAACAATCTTTTTTCCATCCTGACCAAAATAGACCCGATAACCTGGCCCATAATGGATTCTCAACTCAGAAACGCCTTCACCAACAGGCTCACAATCACCCATATTCCCCAGACGCAATCGCGCGATGCGTTCTCTGACTTTTGCCCTGCCTTTCAGATCAGAGAGATCATCCACCCAGTTGGAAAATGGCGCTTTGCCATCGCTATCCAGATAAATCTCAACATGCTTTTTCTCGACAGGCAACGGCATGGTGAAATTGTAGCTTAAAAGCTACATGAAAGCAATACTTGCGTTGAGGAAGATAACTATCAGCTACAGCTTTTCCGATATATTCACCGAAACCCATTTGAAGCGAAGATAGCTAACCAAGTCGCAAAGACATTTCATGTTAGTGATGATTCGATTTTAAGAGGCCAGCAAGTTAATTGTCGCTCTATAGGTGGTGACGTTTTTTCAGCAACCATCTGCCGGTACGCAAAACGGCATTGAGAACGGTTTGGGGCGTGTTCGCGAATTCACGCTTGCATCAGGGGGTGTTGATGGTGTTATGGTGCACTAGTGACAGCAAAGGAGCCAACCGCCATGGGACGATTAACGATTAGCCTTTCCGATGAACGCCATATTGCTTTAAAAGAAGCTGCTGCCAGACAGCATAAATCCATCCGTGAAATCATTGAAAACAGTCTGGATTATTATGGCATAAAAACAAAAAAGTCGGCTCGCGACTATGTCGCTATGGCGAGAACCAATAGTGGCTTGAGTGAAGCCGAAGCGATGGCGATTGCCATTCACGAAACGAAAACCATACGCCATACATGAAGCCCCCGACTGCCATTATTGATGCAAACATTCTGGTTAGTGGATTCATTTCGGGAAATCATCGCTGGTAAGAATCAACTCACCGCGTAAAGATTGACCATAGGCCTCGGTGATATGCACCGGCATGACCTGCCCGATCTGGCGAGGAGTGCCTCTGAAATGCACAATTTTGAAATCGGGCGTGCGCCCCTGCATATCACCTTCAGTGCGGCTTTGCTTTTCGACCAGCACGTCCAGTGTGCGCCCAACCTGCCGAATCATCGCATCGCTTGTTTGTTGCCGCAGCAACGTTAATAGTCGCTGCAAACGTTCATCCTTCACAGCCAACGGCACATCATCATCCGATTTTCCTGCCGGTGTGCCGGGGCGCGGGCTGTATTTAAAACAATAGGCCGAGTCGTAACGCACGCGACGCACCAGATCGAGTGTTTGTTCAAAATCCGCATCGGTTTCACCCGGATAACCGACAATAAAATCGGAAGAAAGCGCTATATCGGGGCAATGTTGACGCAGTTGATCAATGCGGTGGAAATAGCTATCGCGATCATGGCCGCGATGCATGGCTTTGAGCAGCGCATCCGAACCGCTTTGTACCGGCAGATGTAAATACGGCATCAGTTGCGGAACTTCACCAAAGGCCACGCATAACTCATCGGTCATTTCCATCGGATGGCTGGTGCTAAAACGTAACCGCTTGAGCCCTTCGAGTTCTGCCACCGCATACAGCAACATGGTAAAGTCCCATTCTTCACCATCCGGGCCTGCGCCCCTGTATCCGTTTACATTCTGGCCCAGCAGGGAGATTTCCACGACGCCGCCAACCAGCAAAGCCCTGCATTCATTCAGGATATCATCCACCGGGCGAGATAGCTCGGGGCCGCGCGTATAAGGAACCACGCAGAATGTGCAGAACTTATCACACCCCTCCATAATGGTGACACAACCCGATATACCATGGCTTTCCGCTTTGGGCAGGTGATCGAACTTCTCGATTTCCGGCATATCGATTTCGGTCAATTTCACGCGTTCCCGGCGAATCTGTTTGACCATTTCGGGCAGGCGGTGATAAGTCTGCGGCCCGAATACGATATCGACATAGGGCGCACGTTTCTGAATACGTTCGCCTTCCTGTTGGCCGACGCAACCGCCAACACCGATAATCATATCCGGTCGTTTATCCTTCAGCTTCTTATAGCGACCCAGTTCGGAATAGACTTTTTCCTCGGCTTTTTCACGCACCGAGCATGTATTCATCAAAATCACATCGGCATCCGCAGGCGAAGCAACCAGCCTCAGGCCATAAGCTTCTTTCATCATATCGGCCATGCGCGATGAATCATATTCATTCATCTGGCAGCCATAGGTTTTGATAAAAAGGGTGTCGAGATTTCTGGAAGTTTTTTCTGTCGTTTTCATGGAATGCCAAAGGCTAGAAGCTGACGACCTCAACGGCAATCATGGCAGCAATCTTGCTCATATCAGAAAGCGTATTTACTGCCATGCCGCATATCATTGGCAGGCGTATTTCAACTTGCGCTGGAGGGTGCCGTGTCCTGGTTCAGAAACTTTTTTGTAACATTATTTGGCGGCAAAAAGGGGCGGCCTGCGACTGTATCGTCAGACACTCATCGCAAGGTGCCACCTGCTCATGTTGCGCCCTCCAGGGTTACTTGCGCTGAACATACATTGGGCTGGCTGTTTCAACACAGTCAGACCAGCATGATCCGTAAGGACACATACGATATTGAGCATCCGCCGAGTATTGATCCCGATGTTCTGAACAGATTACGTACGCATATCAGTCGCATCCCGCCCATGCCGGAAATATGGCATCAAGTGCAGGAAATTCTGCAACAACCGGATGCTTCAGCCGGAGAATTGGGTCAATGTGTAGCGCAGGATCCTGTGTTGACCGCTCGTATTCTGACGGTTTGCAACTCCCCCATGTATGGAGTGCACAATAGCGCAGAAATATCCAATATTCGTCTGGCCATTGCCAGGCTCGGGCTAAATGAATCCTGCAATATTATTTTTCATTCACTGGCACCTGAACTGGGCGGCAGCAACTATAAAAAGTCAGAAATTAGGCATATATGGTTTCACAGCCAGGCGATTGCCAAACTGGCGAGGCTTTTGTCGGAACCTTCCAGCAAGCTGGATCAACATACAGCCTCGTTGGCCGGCATGCTGCACGATATTGGTAAGTTGGTAATGCTGCATGTTGAACCCGAGTCTGAATTAAGCCGGCTCATGAACCGGATTGATCAGGGAAGCGGAGCCCTGGCTGCCGAGTATGAAGCGTTTGGCTACACGCATATTGATGCCGGCATGATGCTGGCATTGCACTGGCGCTTGCCCAAGTCTGTGCAACAGATGATTTCGCTGCACCACCACCCTGATGCAGCAAGCATCGACAAACTGCCGGAGAATATACAAGCCCTGATGGCGGCCTTGCAGGCAGCACATTTGATATTGCAGCACAGCATGGATGATACCAGCGATCGGGATCGGTTATCTGTCTGGCACGGCCACCTGCGCTCATGCGGCGATGATATGATGGCGTTTGTTCAGGGTGCGTTAAATATTCCGCTGGACAGTACCGCGCTGTTCGCACAGTTACAGGCTGAAATCGAGCGGTTGAAATTATCGTTCCCCGATCTGTTTGAGCCCAAAGACTGAGCGCAAAGCACCTGTGCTATTTTTGCCCACTCACCGTTAGCTTATAATGGCCGCCTGACTCATAACCCCCGATTGCAATATAGTATTGCGAATCTGGAGTGGCGGTAAATGCATGGGTTAAATTCTGACCGGGAGTAGAATAGTATCCATTCTGGCTCCATAGCTGATGCTTGTTGGCATCATACAGCATGATACTTGCTTTGAGTGTAGCAGAAGGGTTATCCAGGCTTATGTTTATCGTGGTCGCAGCACTGGAGTTTTTTATCCTGTAATAGTCCCAATCGCCTTGATCCATGATGGATGCATCAATTTCTTTTTCCATCACAAGAGCCTTCGCATGCTGTATGTCATTATTGGGTTCATATACGTCGTAAGCTTTCAACGCGGAAATGATGAACTGATAATCTCCAAACGAATCATACCCGCTAATAGCCAGATGATAACCCGCACCAGGAGCCGAAACAAAAGTATGCTCCAAATCCTGACCGGGAGTCGAATAGTACCCATTATGGTTCCATAGCTGATGCTTATTGGCATCATACAGAACGATGCTTGTTTTGAGTGTGGTTGATTGATTCTTTATCTCGATCTTAATAAAATCCCTGTGTATCTGCGGCGTCGTGAAAAAGAAAAAATCCCGATCCAAACTGCTGGCGATTTTACCCTGTACCCATTTTTTTAAGCCAATCTCATTGGGTTCCAGTATTTGGTTGTTGGGTTCAACTTCAATCGTTCCGGCCTGTCGTTTTTGCTGAATTCGCTTGCGTGCTTTTGTTGCAAGACTCGGCTCGGATGATGTTTCATAAAATTTAATGGCCTGATCAATTTGCCCTTCTTTTTCTGCAAGCAAACCGAGGTTGAGCTTGAGATTTTTGTCATCAGGGTTTTTTTCAACAGCTTTCATGTAGAATTTTCGGGAAGTATTGGCATCACCTGTGACTGCGTAAAGTACACCAAGATTATTATATAAGGCAGGAATTTCAGCCTGTCTGGCGACTTTTTCCAGAATCGGAATGGCGTTCCCATAAAAGCCCCCCTTCACCAGATTGGTGGCGCGTTCAATCTCTTTCATTTGCTCAGGAGATAAGGAATTTTGTTGCGTGTCTTCATGCCCATTCTGCACCACATTGATATTCACATAACGCATTTCGCCCGAAAATTCATTGTTTGTAATCTCAATGGTATCAGCCACCTGACCATTAGAAGCCGTTGTATAGGTCCATGCTGCTATGCCAATAATGGCAACACTCCAAACCAGAATAACCATCATACGAAGCAGGCTGAACGCTAATTTCTCATTTTTGAATTTTGGAAAAATATTCTTCTGGATGATATCGCGGAAGATAAGCATGAAGACGCCGAGGCTTATTCCGCCAATTCCAGCCACTTGCGCCAGCTTTATTAAAATTTCTGTTTCCATTCTACATTGCCCTTAGTTCAGATTATAGACAATCGCGGGTAAATATTCCACAAACAGCTTGTTCCGTTAGTGCTATCAGTTGCGTTTGTATCCGCTCGACGCCAAACTTGGGCATAGCGCACAAACAGTTTTCGACGTTGAGGTGATATGGTTACCAGTGAATGCATACAGGATGTTTCCTTTACCGACTGCGAAAGCAGCCATGTAGGTAAGTTATGCCTGCAGCTAAACTGCAAGAGCGATTGTATCCATGTGTTGCGCTCTATGGTGGCCGTGATGACAGCTCGCGCCGGCATGGACGAGTTGCAAAGCAATCGCGTAGCCATTGCGGTGGACGAGTTATTCGCCAATATTGCCGCCCACGCCTATCACGGCAAACCGGGCCGGGTGGAATTTGTCACCCGTATCGAAACTCGCGAACATGAGAAACAGGAACTTGTATTCGACTTCAGAGATTACGCCGCCGTAGGCTGGAACGGCGATATTGCTGAAATTGTCAGCCATGCACTGGATACGAAACACCTGTGTCCCGGCGGTTTGGGGCTGCGGCTGATTTGCTCGGTAGCAGACCGATGTGAGCATGAGGTTCTCGACGATGGCAACCAGTGGCGTTTAATATTTACTGTTAACAATGCAGATCGACTGAAAGGTGGCAAAAAAAATGAATGTACAGCTTAAATTCGAGCGCGAAGATAACGATGCCAGCCATATCCTGCTTCGGGTGCATGGCGATGTGACCATTCAGACATCTCCGCAACTGCGTGAACAGTTAAAGCCGCTGCTAAGCGCCAGCACCAAAGAAATCCGCGTGGCGCTGGATCATGTCGATTTCATGGATTCATCCGGCATCGCCACGCTGGTGGAAGGCTTGCAGTGGGCGCGCCTGACTGGCGGCCATTTTATTCTTTCGGGCCTGAGTGAAAATGTGCGCGATGTGTTTGAACTGGCCAAACTGGACACCGTCTTTGAAATAGAGTCTGACTCCGCATGAGTTACGTTGATCTGCGCGCCTTTGTCGCTGATCTGGAACACAGGGGATTATTAAAACGTATCAACACCGAAATCAGCAGCGAGCTGGAAATCACCGAGGTTTCTGATCGCGTGCTGCGTGCTGGCGGCCCTGCCCTGCTGTTCGAGAATGTGAAAGATTCCAGCATGCCCGTGCTGACCAATCTGTTTGGCACAGCCGAGCGTATTGCGCTGGGCATGGGTAGAGAATCCGCATCCGAACTGCGCGCTATCGGTGAATTGCTGGCTTATCTGAAAGAACCCGAACCGCCCAAAGGTATTAAAGATGCATGGGATAAATTCCCGGTATTGAAGAAA
The DNA here is from genome assembly GCA_964442955.1 of uncultured Zetaproteobacteria bacterium. Classification (GTDB taxonomy): domain Bacteria; phylum Pseudomonadota; class Zetaproteobacteria; order Mariprofundales; family Mariprofundaceae; genus Mariprofundus. Next base: position 7,779 of record CAYUBK010000010.1, read on the forward strand.
GTCATGCATATGCAGCCCAAACGGGTCAAAAAAGCGGCCTGGCAACAGATCGTACTCAAAGACGAAGATGTCGATCTGGACCGTCTGCCCATTCAAACCTGCTGGCCGGATGATGCCGCGCCACTGCTGACCTGGGGATTGGTGGTCACGCGCGGGCCCAACAAAGATCGCCAGAATATCGGCATCTACCGGCAACAGAAAATTGGCAAAAACAAGCTCATCATGCGCTGGCTCAAGCATCGCGGCGGGGCCCAGGATCATCTGGAAGCAAAGAAAGCCGGTGCCGAATCATTCCCGTGCGCAGTGGTAATCGGGGCTGATCCGGCCACCATACTGGCCGCTGTCACGCCAATTCCCGATACCTTGTCGGAATATCAGTTTGCCGGCCTGCTGCGCGGCAAAAAGACCGTTCTGTGTGATTGTTTATCGGTACCGCTGCAAGTGCCGGCCTCGGCGGAAATCGTGCTGGAAGGGCATGTCTCGCTCAATGAATATGCCGAAGAAGGCCCGTTCGGTGACCACACCGGTTATTACAATGAAACGGAAATGTTTCCTGTCTTTACAGTCGAAACGATGAGTATGCGCACGGACGCGATGTATCATTCTACCCATACGGGGAAGCCGCCGGATGAGCCTGCTGTGCTGGGGCTGGCATTTAATGAAGTATTCGTGCCGATTCTGCAAAAACAATTCCCCGAGATTGTCGATTTCTATTTACCGATGGAAGGCTGCTCGTATCGCGTTGCCGTGGTCTCGATCCGCAAGGGCTATGCGGGACACGCCAAGCGGGTGATGTTCGGTATCTGGTCGTATTTGCGCCAGTTTATGTACACCAAATATATTATCGTGGTCGATGAGGATATTGATTGCCGTGACTGGAAGGAAGTCATCTGGGCCATATCCACGCGTTGCGACCCGGCTCGCGATTTCACCATGGCGGAAAGTACGCCAATTGATTACCTTGATTTCGCATCCCCTGTAGCCGGACTCGGATCGAAAGTCGGCATTGATGCCACCAACAAATGGGATGGCGAGACCACGCGCGAATGGGGGCGTCCGATTACAATGGATGCAGATGTAAAAACCCGTATTGACGCGATCTGGCAGGAACTCGAACTGTGAGCCTCCCGGCAGTACCCCGAACAGGCCATGTCTAAACATCTACGCACCGCGCTGCTGTTGGTTGCTCTGGCCGTTGTCGGCGCCCTGTATATGCTGATTTCGATGCCGGATTACGGTGATACCAATGCTGATGGACTGGCGCTTGGCAAAACAGCATCACAACAGGGTGATTTTGATGAAGCGGCCAAATGGTTCCGTCTGGCCGCCAAAAAAGGAGACAAACAGGCGCAATACCTGTTTGCCATGCTCTATCGCGATGGCAAGGGCGTGAAACGCGATGACATTCAGGCCGTGCGCTGGCTCAAGCTGGCGGCGGCGCAACATCATCACAAAGCGCAATATCAACTGGCCGCAATGCTGGAACATGGCCGGGGCGTAGATGCCGCAGATGCTGCAACTGCATTCAAATTGTATCGTCAGGCTGCGCAAGCTGATCATGCCGGGGCGCAATTACACCTGTCCATGATGTATGCAGAAGGCCGAGGCACTAAGAAGAACTCTGCCGATGCACTGGACTGGGCGGTCAAGGCATCGCAATCCGGAAACACGGAAGCTAAATCGTATTTGCAGCAATTGCTGAACCATATCAATGCCAAAGCTTCATCCGGTGACCCGGCTGCCCAGTTTCTGTTGGCACGCTTGTATGAGCAAGGTCAGGGGTTGCAAACTGACAAGAATAAAGCCGAGCAATGGCTGCGGCAAAGTGCGGCCAGTGGCAATGCCGGCGCACAATTCCATTTGGCCGAACTGCTGTTACACCGACGCTCTCCGGCGACATTAAAAGAAGCTGCGGATTTATACCTTAAAGCCGCCCGGCAGGGCCAGATGCAGGCCGCCGCTAAAATAGGGGCGCTTTATGCGATCGGACAAGGTGTAAAGCGTAACCTCAAAGAAGCCAGCCATTGGTTGAAAAAAGCTGCGGAAAGCGGCGAGAGCGGGGCGCAAGCCAATCTGGGGATTTTATTGGGCTCAAAACAACAGGACAAGCTGGCTGTCGTATGGTTGGACAAGGCCGCTCAAAGCGGAGAGGTAGGTGCACAGAATAATCTGGCGGTGATGTTGGCGCTTGGCCGGGGTATTCAGAAGGATTTACGCGCTGCCCAGAAATGGCTCAAGCAGGCCGCTGAAAATGATGCGCTGGCCCAATACAATCTGGGTCTGATGTATGTGCGCGGCATTGGCATCATGCAGAATGAAGAAAGCGGTGCAGCCTGGCTGGAAAAAGCGCAGGCCAGTGGCGATGTGCATGCCATGTTATTACTGGGCTTGTTGAATGATATCGGGCGCGGTGTCATCTCCAGCCCGGATGCAGCCATGCGCTGGTATGCACTGGCAGCCGATGCGGGTAACGCAGATGCAATATATAACCTTGCCGTGCTCTATTATCGCAAGGGCGATTTCAGCAAGGCTTTTGAATTGTTCAAGCGCACCGCTAACAACGGTGATGTGGAGGCGCAAAATAATATTGCCTCGATGTATCAACAGGGGCAGGGCGTTGATGTCAATATGCAGCAAGCTGTGCAATGGTACAAAAAAACCGCTAACAACGGCTATGCCCCGGCCCAATTCAATCTTGCCAACCTATACCGCAAAGGTGAAGGCATGGCGCAACAAGATGAAAAAGCCGCGCACTGGTATCGCATGGCTGCCAGTCAAGGGTTTGCTCCGGCTCAAAATGCATTGGCCTATATGCTTGCGCAGGGACGCGGCGTGCCGATAGACAGAGATCAGGCTCTGCATTGGTTACAAAAAGCAAGCAATCAGGGGCTTGGCATTGCTGAACAGAACCTGTTGCAGCTCAGGCAAAAGAAAGCCGGCTTTACGCTGACCAGCCTGGTGGTGGATATGCATCGGCGCGCCGGCATTTTAACAGAAAAACCACTTGATCTTGCGCGCCGTTTACAGGCATATCAAACACCGCAATTGCATTAATCTGCATTATTCATGAATAATGCAGATTAACATGAAACAAACAGGCTTGAGATTATCGGTTGTGCTGTCAGTCAATCTATTGGGTAATGTTCTGGAAGAAGGGGCATTCAGAAGTTGAAAATACCCTGCATTTCTTCAAAACCGTCTTCCAGTTCCACTTCGACTGCAGCCAAATGTGTTTCATTCAGGCCGAGGCGTTGCATCGGTGGATAGTGCAATGTGTCGACTCCTTCGGGCATATCATCAAAGGGTGGCATATGATCGTTACCGGCAAGCAGAAACTGCACTGAATCAATCACATCAATCAGGTTTTCGCGCGGTCGATCATCCGCTTCAACGCCATGATGCGAAGCCAGGGCAATAAACGGATCTGGCATTTCCCAATAGGTGAGCAGCCTACCGCCCATTTCACGGTGTAACTGGCGTAAAATTTTGTGACTTTGCTGACTTCCACAAGCGGCGATTTCATCAGGTACGGCGCAAATAATGGCAGCCACTCCTACATCAAACAGCATGCCACCCATAAACGCCTCTTCCGGATCAACACCGCCGACCAGCTTGGCCAGATGCTGAGCAGCTACTGCCACCAGCAGGGAATATTGCGCACTTTCACGCAGCAGTGTTTGCAATGCCTTGTTTTTGACAGCCAGATGCAATTGCGAAGAAATAGCTGTCATTAACTGCAGTGTTCTGCGCCCGCCAAGGCGCTGAATCGCCATCGGCAGATTACGGATCTCATGGCTGCCACTTTTAAAGCGGGCACTATTGGCAATACGCAATACCGTGGTGGAAAACGTCGTATCTTTGGCAATCACGCGGGCAATATCGGCGGCGCCTTTCTGCTCATCCCGGACGATTTTGCGCACTTCAATCACAGCCTCGGGTAAAACCGGCAGGCGCGCATCGCCATCGCGGAAGCTGCGGCGGATTTCCTCGGCGATTGCAAATGCATCGTTGTTCATGTTTCGTGCCCCATCAGCGTGTAAATCTCCTCTACACTGCGATTGGAGGGTGAACGTGGCGCAATGCGATATACTTCTTCAACCGTGGTAAAGCCTTGCAGCACCTTGTACATGCCATCCTCCATGAGTGATAATAATTCGGTACTTTCACAACTGATCTGGCGCACTTCCTGTGATGTTTTGCGTTCCAGAATCGCTTCGCGCACATCTTCATTGAGCACCAGCAATTCATGCAGGGCAGTACGTCCATGATAGCCGGTGCCATAGCAGGTGCCGCAGCCGGTACCGCGATAAAAAGTATGATTGCGCAGGGTGTTATCATCAATGCCGATCAGGTTGGCAATGCGCTTATTGGGCATATAAGCCTGTCGGCAGTCGGGGCAGATGGTTCGAATCAGGCGCTGAGCCAGAATACTGACAACCGTAGACGAAATCAGGAATGTTTCGATGCCCATATCAATCAGGCGTAACAGGCCGCCAATGGAATCTTCGGTATGAAATGTTGTCAGCACCTTGTGCCCGGTCAAAGCAGCTTGAACGGCCACCTGAGCGGATTTTCTGTCACGCACCTCGCCCATCACAATAATATCCGGATCCTGTCGCAGCACCGCCTTGAGCGATTCATCAAAGGTGCGTCCGGCGATATTATCCACCGAACACTGGATGATGCCGGGCACGATATATTCGACCGGATCCTCCACCGTTATGATTTTGCTGGTGGGGCGATTGAGATAGTCAATGGCAGCATACAGGGTGGTGGTTTTTCCCGAGCCGGTGGGGCCGGTAATCAGAATGACGCCGGTCGGCACATCCAGCGCTTCATGCTTGAATCGCTCCAGTAATCCCCGGCTCATGCTGATCTGTTCGATATTTTTCAGGCCGCCGGAGCTGTGCAGCACGCGCATCACCATGTTTTCACCATACAGGGTGACGTAGGTGGAAACGCGAAAATCAACCTGTGCATGACTGATTTCCCGCGTAAATCGGCCGTCCTGATGGCGGCGGTTATCCGAAATATCCATTTCAGCCAGCACTTTCAGCCGCGCAATCACGCGCTGCGCCAGCTCAGGCGGTAAATCCATTTTGTGAATCAGTACGCCGTCCAGCCGCAAGCGAATGCGGGTGACCTTATCCATCGGCTCAATATGAATATCACTGGCATTATCCCGGATGGCGGTTAATAGAATGCTATCGACCACCTCGGCAACCTGGTCGTGCTGGTCGCCGCTTTTGCCGCTGGCTGTGGCAAGTTTTCCAAGCAGGGATAACAAGGCACTTTCTGCAGCAATGGAAATGACCGCTTTTTTTCTGAGTTGGCGTTCTATTTCCTCAATCGCGGAATTATTCAAGGGATTGGCTGTAGCCACTGACACCTTGCTATCGCTGGCCTCATAGGGAACGGTCAGATTCATTTTCATAAACTTGACCGGAAACTGGCGCAGTAAATCATGATCGGCGGTATCAAGATCCAGATGAATCAGCGGTAAATCCAGTTGCTCGGACAGGGCTTGAGCCAGTTGTCTGTCATCGATCAAGCCCAGTTTGCGAATAATATCGCCCATGCGCTCGCCTGGTGATGCAGCCAATGCATGCTCGGCCTGTTGCAATTGCGGCAGCGAAATATAACCCAGCTCACAGATCAGTTCGCCAATGCGGAAGCTCCGGCCATGTTTGCGAATCAGGCGCCGGTGTTCATCTTCGGTAAGCATGCCGAGTTCAACAAAAATAGTGGATAGCAATTTGGACTCGCCCAGCTTCTGCTGCACCCGCATGGCCTTTTTGATATCGATATCACGCAATACCGATGCAGAGACCAACATGGCGGCAAAACTGCCGCCGGGGCACTGCCCCAACTGCTTCATTAGTGCCTTATGCTCCAGATCCGTCGCTGAATTTTGTTGATTGGGCATGGTTCCTCCTGCAATCGGCTACAGCAGGAATGATGCCAGTTTTTAGCCCGCTATTGTGAGCCACTGCCATGCCTGTGGCGTCTATTTATATGCGTGTTTTCTTCTTCTGATCAGAATAAGCGCCGATAGCAGCAATAACATAGTCAGCGAAGGGTCAAAAGATGCATCGGGTACAATGGCACAACCGCCGCCGCCACCCCCTGCTACTGGTGGTGGTGCCGCTATCAGCGTTGCCAGTACTGTAAATGCAGTATTGGCAACCTGTGAAAAATCCAGCACGGTCACGGTATAGAAGCCAGCCACAGGATTGGTAATACTGATTGTTTCATTGCCTGATGGCGTTACGGCAATCTGCGTGCCCGCTGGCGCTGGCGTCTGAGGTAGTGCATAAGTAGCAAAATCAAATACCGGGATAGCATTGGGCTTGAGCATCAGATCAATATCCTGAGCTGATGAAGTCTGCACTGTGAGATTGGCCGTGCCGGCTGGTACATCGATAAAAAACACCTGATAATCATCCTGAGCGGTTTTTCCCAGTGTTTCATTGAACGTGACGCCGCTGCTTAATGCCCCTGCACCAATCTGATAGTAGCGCGTGACTATAGGTCCGCCTGCGGCAGTAATATCCAGCTTGAATCGGTACAACTGCTGTCCGGTTGCCGGAGATGCGGTAACACTGAAATTACCACTCTGACTTGTTCCCGAAACAATATTTGGATAGGCAACCGTAGCAGTATTGACAATCAGGTTTGCACTCAAGGCGGTCATGGTCGCGCTTACGCCGGTTGCATTAGCCCAGACATTATCCAGTTGAATTGCAACTGTGGCCGTTTCGCCCGGATCAATCATGCCATTGCCACCGTCATTCCACGCCACCTTGCCAATCACCAGCGCTGGCTGTACTGGCATTACCAGTGCTGTTGCGGCATTGGCGCGACCGCCACTCGATATCAACCCCTGCATGGCGGTAAGCTGTGTTGCCGAAGCGATGATGCGGCCTTTTAGTTCCTGAAACGTTGCGGCCGGGAACTGCGCCTTGATCAGCGCCGCTATACCTGCAACGTATGGCGATGAAAATGATGTGCCAGCAATAAAATCGAAAAACAACCCCGTTGTAGGGGGACGGGTATTACCCAAATTGCCATTGGGCGACTGGGTTGTAAAAACGCTGGTGCCGGGCGCTGCAATATCCACACTGGTGGCGCCATAATGACTCCAGACAGTCAATAGATCAGAAGAGGTGCTTGCCGCAACAGAGATAATATTTGCATTGGCATAGTCGGCTGGAAAATCGGGCACCAGATCATTGTTACCATTATTATTTCCCGCCGCAGCAACCAGCAAAACGCCGGCATTTTGCAAGCGCTGAACTGCCTGTTGCTCTGCCACCGAAGGGGTAAAGCCACCAAAACTGGCATTCACAATCGTTGCCCCTTTGGCAATTGCATAATCCATGGCCATCACCTCACTGGCGACATCCAGATTAAATTTAAGTGGCATAATCGAGACATTCCAGTTCACCCCGGTAATTCCGATGCCATTATTGCCGACAGCACCAATGCAACCGCTCACGGCTGTGCCGTGACCTTCGTTAGCTCCGGCATCGGCAGAAGGATTGTTGTCGTTATTTTTAAAATCCCAGCCGTTTACATCATCAATAAAACCGTTAGCGTCATTATCAATGCCATCGCCAGCTATTTCTCCGGCATTGATCCAAATATTTGCGGCCAGATCAGTGTGATTGATATCCACGGAGTCATCAATCACCGCGACAACCACTGCCGGATTTCCAGTTTGTGTGGCCCATGCCGTGGCCAGCCCCATATCTGCACCTGCAACGCCGGTGGTCACTGCCCCGCTGCTGTCATTGATGGTTTGGCCTGTGTTTTGCAGGCCCCATTGATTCAGGAACAGCGGATCATTGGGAATAAGGCGCAGATGGCGCCGATAATTTGGCTCGACATATTCCACCTGTGCATTGCTTTGCAACTGTTTGACTGCCGATGCAACGCTAGTGCCCGCAGGCAGCTTCCAGTGCTCCATGCCGCTCACAGGCGAACGCCTGAGAACTGTTGCACGCACGCGGTTGATAGCTCTGGTTCTAATCCCCTGCGTGGCAGTGCTCATGAGCGCCGGCGCAATCACACCCTTGAATTTAATCAGCACCTCTCCCGGCGCATAATCATCAGCAGCCATCGCCGCACCGGATGTGAACCAAGCCATAGCCAGTAGTAATATGATTTTCTTCATTGGGATGTCCTTAGCGTAGATGCCTTTTTTGATTCCACTCTGCCCGGACAACACCAGGCGCATGCGAACATTGCTGCGCAGCCTGTTTATTATTCTGAGTTGTCCGAAGGATCACAAGCAGCATGACCGGCTGTTGCCGAATGACGCTGGAGGCTGACGCGCATGCAGCAACGGCATGGCGCGCCTGTTGCAGGCTGACATGCGGATCGAATTCAAGCATCAACTGACCCTGAACAACACTTGCCGAATCCACCGGAACAATACTTGCCGGAGAACCATTAGCATGCTGTTCGGGCTGAGCGCATGCACTCAACATAAATAATGTGATCAATATAATTAACTTCAAGGCATCCTCCGGACTCACCCTCAATCAAACTATTGTGTAACAGATTTTACTCCGGCATCTGCTCCAGGTCGACGGCGACGATTTTGGATACGCCCGGTTCAGGCATGGAAACGCCGATTAAGCGGTCGGATTTCTGCATGGTTATTTTATTGTGTGAAATGGCTAGGAACTGTACCCGGTCAGCTAACTCGCGTACCATATCAACAAAGCGCCCGACATTGGCATCGTCCAGCGGCGCATCCACTTCATCAAGCACACAGAATGGCGCCGGTTTGATTTTGAAGATGGAAAATACCAGTGCCACCGCCGTCAGCGCTTTTTCTCCGCCGGAAAGCAGGGTGACATCCTGCAAACGTTTGCCGGGCGGTTGGGCGATCACTTCCACGCCAGCGGTTAAAATATCATCGCTGTCTAACCTTAACTCGGCCCGGCCTCCGCCGAATAATTGTGGGAAAGTCTGCTTGAAATTAGCGTTGGTCTGCTCGAATACTTCCCTAAAACGCTGGCGCGTGGTGCGATCAATGCGGGCGATGGTATCGGTCAAGGTGGTTAAGCTGGCTTCGAGATCGGCTGCCTGCGTAGCCAGAAACCCTTCGCGTTCGCTGGCTTGCTCGAACTCTTCAATGGCCAGTAAATTGACCGGCCCGAAACGCTCCAGTCGTTCTTCCAGTTCAGCGGCCCGCTGCATAATGGCTTCGCCATCTTCGATATCATCCATAGCCTCGATTTGTTGCAGCAATTCATCCGCCTGCATCTGGCAGCGTTGCACGATGTCACTGGCCAGATCCTGCAAACGCGTGGCATCCTGAGCCTGCGCCACAGCAACGCTCTGGCGTTGATCGACCGCCTCTTGCAAGCTCTGACGCAACTGCCGTTCACTGCGTTCGGCATCATGCTGAGCCTGTTGCAAGGCATGGCCCTGACTGCGTATTTCATTCATGGCCTGATGCGCCGCTTCCACATCCACGACCGCTTGCGCCAGTTGATGGTTTAAATCCTGTTGATTACGCGCCGCCTCCAGCGCCGCTTCGGCCTGCACCAATCGCTCGCCATCGGTTTTGATTTGTGCCTGTAAACGGGCCTCTTCCTGCCTTAAACGTTCGGCTTGCCGCAAGGAATGATCGCGCGCCTGTGCAAACAGCGCCAATGCCTGCTCTGCTTCGGCCTGTTGCCGGCGCGCCTGATCAAGGCGTTGTTCCGACTGGCGCAAACCATCATTCTGAATATCCAGTTTCGCTTCAGCTTCAACCAGCATCTGCTGATCCACATCGGCAGCCTGCTCCGCCTGGGTCTGCCAGTGGGTGCGTTCCCCAACGCTTTCCTCGATATCATTTTGCACGCGTTCCCGATGCCGCTCCAGCGCCGCTACATCATCCTGTAAACGCGCCACCGTAGCATGAGCTGACTGGCGGGTGCTTTCACTTTCGGTTGCCGCCAGATGCGCCTGTTGCCATGCTTGCTGCTGCTGTTCCAAATCCTGTTCCGCCAGCTCAAACTGCGCTTTGGCCTCGGTCAATGCGGTTTCAGCCTGCATCATCTGTGTTTCGGCATGGCGCAACTGACGTTGGGTGGCAAGGCGTTCAGCAGTACGGTTACCAGCCGGAGGAATCAGCCACCCGTCCGGCTCACGCCGCCAGCCGTCACGACTGACCGAACATCGATCCGAACCCTCTGCGCGGGCAATATCATCGACCAGACAAACCGGCGCAAACACCTCGTAGAGGGAGTGATCCGGTTTTAATCCCATGGCGGCAGCCAGTGATTGCCCATGATTATTCATGCCTTTTGACGAGCCGGAAAACAACGCCACCGGCGCGGCGCCCGCCTGTTTCAAAAACAGTTGCCAGTCCGACACATCGCCATCAGATGGCATGCGCACATCGGCAGAGCGCCCGCGCAATGCTGCTGCCACAGCCGCCTCAAGACCTTCAGGCACATGCAACGATTCATCCATCCAGACGCCGCCTTTGGCGCGTAAACCATTGCGCAATGAATCGGACACATCCTGATTCTTGCTGCGCCCGCGTAATTCCCGAGCAACGCCATGCCATTCGCGCATGGCGGCTTCGCGCTCATTTAATGTCCGGGCGCTTTGTTCCCGTGCATGGCGGCATGCTTCCAGTCTTCCCTGTGCTGCCTCCAGTGCGGCGGCGTTGGTGTGTTGCGATTGTTCTGCATCGGCCAGCTGGCCTGTAGCCGCTTGCGTCGCCTCGTTCTGGGCGGTGATCTGCGCATCCAGTTCCGCCAATCGCCCGTTTAATAATTGCTGGCGTTCATCGAGTCGGGCCAACGCCTGATCGGCCTTCTGGCGTTGCAACAGCGCTTGTTCATTGCTGTGGCGCAAACGCTCGAATTCAGCCAGCAGATGATCACGTTGTTCGCCCTGCCGGCGATAGCCGGCCAGATGCGCCTCCACTGCACCGGCGGTTTCCCGCTGATGCGCCTGCAAGGCCGAATCATCCTGAACGGCCAATTGGGCTTCGATCTGTTGCACATCTTCCTGCAATTGTTGCCGGCGCGATTGCATTTCGGCAATACGGGCGGCCAGTGATTCCTTACGTTCGGACAGCAGTCGGCGTTCACCAGCCATGCGTTCGGCCTGCTGCTGTAAATTCGAGCGAACGCGTTCAGCCTGTCGCAGCGTATCCTGAACGCACTGCGCTTCCTGCTCATGGGCGACAACCTGATCGCGCGCTTTGCTCACCACTTTTTCGCAATCGCTGAGTTTGGCCGCTGCTTCGGCCTCGGTGCGTTTTGCTTCGGTGAGTTGATGCTCGATGCCCTGATAACGCTGTTGCAAGGCCTGATAACGCAGCCCGAAACTGATGGATCGGGTACGGATGCATTCATCCTGCATTTTTTTGAAACGCTCAGCTCGCGAGGCCTGTTGCTTGAGGCTGCGACACTGGCTGCGCACTTCATCGAGCAAATCCAGCACCCGATCCAGATTCTGACGCGTATCTTTCATGCGCCGTTCGGCTTCACGGCGGCGGGAACGGTATTTCATCACGCCGGCCGCTTCCTCGAAAATCACTCGCCGCTCTTCCGGCTTGGCGGTGACCATGCGCGCAATCGAACCTTGCTCGACAATGGCGTAAGCACGGGTGGAAATACCTGTATCGAGAAACAGGTCGACCACATCCTTGATACGCACCATTTTGCCATTGATAAAGGCATCGGAGCCGCCATCGCGAATCAGGCGGCGACGAATGCGGATTTCATCCAGTTCATGATAGGGGGGGGCGAGCGCGCCTTTATCGACAGCGAAGGTGAGTTCAACATCACACACAGCGACGGGTGAACGCGTATCGGAGCCTTGGAAAATCAGATCATCCATGATGCCACCGCGCAAATGACGAGCGGAATGCTCGCCGAGCACCCAGCGCAGCGCATCAACGATATTCGATTTGCCGCAACCATTCGGCCCGACAATGGCGGTAATGCCCTGATCGAGATCAATTTTGGTTGGATCGACAAACGATTTAAAGCCGGACATTTCCAGCCGCTTCAGCCTCATTTACGTTTCATCCGGTGTTGTGGCAACAATGGAACCCCTCTCCTGACTCATCAGCTAACATTCGCAGGAAAAGAGAATTAATTCAAGAAGGTGAAGTGAGTTGTTTCTCCTGGTTGTTTCTCCTGGATGTTTCTCCTGGATGTTTCTCTTAAATGCAGTTTTAGCGTAATCGTCAAATAAAGGTAATAATTTCATTCCATGTTAGACTATAATATAGTTTACTGTAGAAAGCAGATATCCTTACTAACAGGAACGACCAAGGACAAGAATGTATATGCTAGGAACTATTATCATGTGGTGTCATGCAAAATAAGCCTCACTTCCGCCATGATGACGAATTGGCAGGGCCTTCCGCGTACGCAGGTGCTGGCCGTGCAAATGTGTATACGATTCCAGCGGCGATGTCTGTGGAAAGCCCTCTGGATCAATCCATTGAAACTGCCTCTCGCGCCCTGATAGAGGCGCAAGATGCAAAAGGGTATTGGTCATTCCACCTGGAAGCCGATTGCACCATCTCCGCTGAATACATTCTGATGATGCACCATATGGATGAAATCGATACTGACCTGCAAACCAAAATAGCCGCCTATATCCGGGCCAGACAATTGAAGGATGGAGGATGGCCGCTCTATTTTGATGGCAATATGGACCTGAGTTGTTCGGTGAAAGCGTATTATGCCCTGAAGCTGGCCGGTGATGATCCGGACACACCGCATATGCAAAGAGCAAAACTCATGATTCTAAAACAAGGCGGCGCAGCCCGGTGCAATGCCTTCACCCGAATTATGCTGGCTCAATTCGGTCAGATTCCATGGCAGGCCGTGCCCTATTTGCCGGTGGAAATCATGTTGTTGCCTCGCTGGTTCCCATTTCACCTGAGCAAGGTGTCCTACTGGTCACGCACGGTGATGGTGCCCCTGCTGGTTCTCTGCACCCTCAAACGCAGCAGTCGCAACCCGCAGAAAACTCACATTCAGGAACTATTGCCCGAATTACCAAAAAAACGTCATCACTATTTCCCTGTCCGTTCCGGCCTGAATCGCCTGTTCCTCTATTTTGAGTTTCTGACCAGTCTGACCGAGCCGTTCATTCCTGAACGCTTGCGCAAACGCGCCCTGAAAAAAGCTGGCACATGGATCATTGAACGACTCAATGGCGATGGCGGCCTGGGCGCGATATTTCCAGCCATGATCAATGCCTACGAAGCACTCGATGCATTAGGTTATAGCTCCGATCATCCATCTCGCCGGGCGGCAAAAAAAGCCTTGCAGGATTTGCTGGTCATTAAAGAACACGAAGCTTTTTGCCAGCCCTGCAATTCGCCAATCTGGGATACGGCTCTGGCCGCGCTGGCACTACAGGAGGCCGAAGTTGTTACGGGCGGTGGCACAAACACGCAGGCAACAGACAAGGCACTGGATTGGCTGAAAGAACAGCAACTACTGGATGAACCGGGCGACTGGCGCACACATCGGCCTGAGTTGTCGGGCGGCGGCTGGGCATTCCAGTTCAGCAATAGCCATTACCCCGATCTGGACGATACCAGTGCCGTAGCATGGCCCATGTGTCAGGCTGACCAGCGTGCTCAAACTGACCGTTACCAATTCTCTATTCAACGTGCCGCCAACTGGATTTGCGGCATGCAATCAAATAATGGGGGTTTTGCCTCGTTTGATGTCGATAACACCTATGAATATCTCAATGAAATCCCTTTTGCAGATCACGGCGCTCTGCTTGATCCGCCCAGCAGCGATGTCAGCGCCCGTTGCGCGATTCTATTATCCTGCATGGCCAATCACGATCCGGCATTCCAAATCGCACTGGATCGCTGCATGAACTATCTGCGCAATGAGCAAGAGCTGAACGGCTCATGGTTCGGGCGCTGGGGCACCAATTATATTTATGGCACCTGGTCGGTGCTGGTGGCGCTGGAGAAAATCGGCATAGCGCAGGATGACCCCATGATTCGCCGCGCCGCTGACTGGTTAAAATCGGTGCAACGCCATGATGGCGGCTGGGGTGAAGATCACGACACCTACTGCAGCCCCGAAAAAGCCGGACAGGGACGCACCAGCACAACATTCCAAACCGCCTGGGCGCTGCTGGGGCTCATGGCAGCTGGTGAAGTTGATTGTGCCGAAACAGGGCGCGGCATTGCCTATTTACAGGCCGCACAGAAAACAGATGGTTTATGGCATGACGATGCATTTACTGCCCCGGGTTTTCCGCGCGTCTTTTATCTGAAATACCATGGTTATGATAAATATTTCCCACTCTGGGCACTGGCCCGATACCGCAAGCTCCAACAAACCCAAAGCGAGTGAAACAGCTCGGCATTATTGCTGCGCTTCCGGCGGAGGCGAAATGTTTGGCAGGATCGACAGATATACACTGCGCCATTTCATCCCCGCTTCAACTTGCTGATAACGTATTTATCCTCATCTCCGGCATCGGAGCTGAACAGGCTACAAAAGCTGCTACGACGCTGATTCAACATGGTGCTGATGCCCTGCTCAGTTGGGGGTGCGCTGGCGCTTTATCCGGCGATTTGAATCCCGGTGATTTATTATTGCCTTCCACCGTCAAACCTGAGACAGGTGAAACCATACAAACCGACAAACAATGGCATGCATGCCTTTCCAGTCTGCTGTCCGATAGCTGTAAACCTGTCACAGGCGCATTGGCCGGAAGCGCCAACATTATCGCAGAACCGGCGCTAAAACAGACTTTATGTCAATCCAGCGGAGCTATAGCAGTGGATATGGAAAGCGCCGCTATCGCCCTAGTTGCACAAGATGCGGGCATTCCTTTTATGGCGATTCGCGCCATTGCCGATGATGTAAATACCGGCATCCCGGCTTACATCAACAAAGCCATGGATATCTACGGCAATATCAACACCGCCCGCATGCTCGGATTGCTGCTGGCGCATCCAACATCCTGGCGCCAGTTGATGCGCATGGGCCGGCAATTTAGCGTGGCAAAAGCCACCTTGTCTCGTATCAGTAAAAAAATCGGGGTAGATGCTCTATTACCCCCCCCCCCGACATTGCCTGACTGATGCAAACAAACTGATGCGAATTAAATGATGCAAACTGCCGCACGCAAACAGGATAAGCCTCATTCCCACCTGAGCCGATTACTGGGCTGGTGGGTCAGCGGTGTATGCAAGAGAGCGTACTGGGTGCTTGTGATTGCCATTCTTCTTTGCGGCGCAGCATTCCAATATACAACGCACCATCTGGGCTTTCATACCAACACCAATGATATGTT
The DNA here is from genome assembly GCA_964442955.1 of uncultured Zetaproteobacteria bacterium. Taxonomy (GTDB): domain Bacteria; phylum Pseudomonadota; class Zetaproteobacteria; order Mariprofundales; family Mariprofundaceae; genus Mariprofundus. The sequence goes on from CAYUBK010000010.1 coordinate 23,091, forward strand.
AGCAGCCGATTTGCCGTTCCGGCAAACTTACCGCCAGTTTGAACAGGGATTCCCGCAATTCACCCATAATATTCTGGTTGTGATTGATGCTGGCTCGCCGGAACAGGCTCGCGATGCGGCCAAACGATTAGCCAGGGCATTGAAAAAACAGCCGCAGCTTTTTTCATCCGTTTATCTGCCGCGCGCCAATGCATTTATGGAACGCCATGCCCTGCTTTATCAAAGCATGGACGAACTGGAACAAACCGCCAGCGATCTGGCAACCATGCAACCGTTTCTCGGCAGGCTGACTGACGAGATGAGCCTGCCCGGCCTGTTTCTCTTGCTCTCGGATGCGCTTGACGCCCAAGACACTTCCGATGCAGTCGACATCACTCCTATCGTCAATCCTGTCACTGCAGCCATTGATGCAGTCATGGCCCATAAGCACGCACCCTTATCATGGCAGGAATTAATGCAGGGAGATTCGTCTGCAAAAAATATCTCCAAACAGCGCCAGCAATTTATCCTGCTGCAACCGCGCATGGATTATTCTGCTTTTCTGGCCGCCAAACCGGCCATGCAGGCGGTGAAAAATGCCGCAGCATCCCTGCAACTTGATGCCGAGCACGGCGTACGCGTACGCCTGACCGGCAGCGCCGCTTTAAGCCATGATGAGTTAGTCAGCGTCAGTACCGGTGCCGGTACAGCCGCCCTGCTGGCATTACTGTTGGTGGCCGTGGTGCTGACCATCGGCATGGGCTCCTTCCGATTTGTAGTCGCTACGCTGATCTGCCTGGTCGCCGGCCTGATTCTTACTGCCGCATTTGCTGCACTTGCCATCGGCCATTTAAATCTGATTTCAGTGGCTTTTGCCGTTCTGTATATCGGCCTCGGCGTGGACTATGCCATCCACCTGTGCCTGCGCTGCCGCGAAATCGAAAAAACTGGTCAACCAACCACTGCCGCACTCAGGCTAGCCGCCCGTGATGTCGGCGCATCATTGTTTTTATGTGCAGTGACTACAGCTGTCGGTTTTTACTGTTTCGTGCCAACAGACTACACCGGCGTTTCAGAGCTCGGCATCATATCGGGCAGCGGCATGTTTATCAGCCTGGTGGTTACGCTCACCCTGCTGCCCGCCATTCTATGCGTATGGAACAAGGTATTTCCGACACAATATAAACCGACTGTGAGTAGCAAAGAAGTAACCACATGGCGTGTGCCGGCAATATTTTCACCCTCTGCCCGTACGATTCGCATCATGACAGCGCTGACTGCTGTTGCCGCCGCCTTATGGTTGCCGCAGATAAGCTTCGATTATAATCCAATCAACCTGCGCGATCAGTCCAGCGAATCCATTCAGGCCTACAGGGATTTGGTGGAAAATCACAATATTTCCCCCTCCAGTATTATGGTACTCACACCCGATGCCGCACTGGTTCATGCCATTCAACAGCGGCTGGGCCAACTGGACTCGGTGGATAAAACCGTATCCCTGTTAAATTTCATCCCATCGAATCAGGATGAGAAACTTGCCATCATTGATGATATGTCGTTACTGCTCGGCTTTGAACCGGATGCGATCGTTTCACCACCCTCTTCCCTTGCCGAACACTTAGCAGCCATCAAGCACCTGCAATCCACCCTGAGCACCTACCGTACAGACTCAGGGCTAACACCGCCTGATCCGCATATTCTCAAACTGGATAAGCATTTGCAGACATTTTCCCGCTGGCTCGCAGACCAGCCTAAACAAGCGCAACAACAGATACTGAAATCACTGGAGAAGGATCTGCTGGATACATTTCCCGCCACGCTTGCATTGCTCCAAACTACGCTCGCCGCCGCACCGATCAGTCGTCAAAATATCCCCGCCGAGTTAAGCCAGCGCTGGCTGAGCAGTAGCGGGCTATATCGCATCGAAGTCATGCCAAAAAACGATATTGGAGACATTGAAAACCTGCGTCGCTTCGTCGGCCAGGTACGCTCAGTTGCTCCGCATGCCACCGGCGCACCTATATTCACACTGGAGGCTGGCAATGCAGTAATTAGAGCATTTGTGCATGCTTTTTCGATTGCATTTGTGCTTATTTTTCTGCTGTTGCTGCTGCTATTACGTAAACTGAGCGACACATTACTGATTCTTCTGCCCCTGTTGCTGGCCGCCCTGTTAACATCAGCCGGGAGCATCATCCTCGCTATCCCCTTTAACTTTGCCAATGTGATTGCGCTGCCCCTGCTGCTTGGTATTGGCGTGGATAATGGCATTCACATGGTGCAGCGTTTCCGGCATATGCAATCCGAACCACATGGCGTACAATCGCTATTACGCTCCAGCACATCCAAAGCCGTAGTACTGAGCGCGCTAACCACGCTGTGCAGCTTCGGCGCACTATCCTTTTCACCGCATCAGGGTACGGCTGCTATGGGGCAATTACTGATGCTCGGTGTGATCATCATTCTGATCTGCACGCTCATCGTACTGCCGGCATTTTTGCAATGGCATCCCGGCAACGCCGTTTCGAAAACGGGAACAACGGTATGACCACGCTGGTCACCGGCGCCTCCGGTTTTGTCGGCTCGGCCATCGTGCGGCGGCTTTTGCAGGCCGGGCATACTGTGCGCGTGCTGTTAAGAGAACACAGCCCGCATGACAACATCGCCGGATTACCGGTAGACATGGTTGTCGGCGATTTAACCGATTCGTCATCACTGGCGCGCGCCGTTTCAGACTGTTCCTCATTATTCCACGCCGCCGCCGATTACCGTTTGTGGACGCGCAATCCCGACGAAATGTATCAAATCAATGTCGATGGCACGCGCAATATCATGCTTGCCGCCGCTGAAGCAGGCGTATCGCGTATCGTATATACCAGCAGCGTCGCCACG
>CAYUBK010000011.1:0-25235 GCA_964442955.1 uncultured Zetaproteobacteria bacterium
AGTTGCTATGCATTCTGAAGAAAAACGATCTGCTGCTGAAGTGATTATGACTGTACTGCATGCAGGTGGTAAATTTGACGATAATTCCTATAAAGTATCCGGTGGCCTGCATGGTGTGGGTATTTCAGTGGTGAATGCACTGTCTGAATCGCTCGAACTGGTGATTCGCCGTGAAGGTCATGTTCATTATCAGAAATATGAACTGGGTGATCCTGTTGATCCACTAAAGGTGATTGGCGATGCTACCGGAACAGGTACTGAGGTACGTTTTTTACCGAGTCTGGCTACATTCTCTCATCGTAATATGTCATTTGATATCCTCTCCTCACGCTTGCGTGAGCTCTCTTTTTTGAATTCAGGCGTTCATATTGAGGTGATGGACGAGCGCACGGATAATAAGGTTGTGTTTGAATATGAGGGTGGTATCTCCGCTTTTGTGACCCATTTAAATCGTACACGCACTCCATTGCATAGCCAATGTGTGGCTATGGTTTCTGAAAAAGATGATGTGACTGTTGAGCTCTCTATGCAGTGGACCGATTCGTATCAGGAACATATTTTTTGTTTTACCAACAACATTCCGCAAAAAGATGGTGGTTCTCATATGGCTGGTTTGCGTGGTGCGTTGACACGGACTGTAAATAATTATGCCAATGCCAATGGTTTGACCAAAAAATTAAAAGTGAGTTTGACTGGCGAAGATTGCCGTGAGGGATTAACGGCAGTTCTGTCTGTGAAAGTACCTGATCCTAAATTTTCATCTCAGACCAAGGACAAATTGGTTTCATCGGAAGTGCGCCCGATTGTTGAAAGCATTGTGAATGAGAAACTGGCTGAATGGTTTGAAGAGAATCCGAAAGAAGCCAAACGTATTGTTGGCAAGGTGGCCGAAGCATCGATGGCACGCGAAGCAGCACGCAAAGCGCGCGATCTGACGCGTCGCAAAGGGGCGCTGGATATTTCATCGCTGCCTGGCAAGTTAGCTGATTGTCAGGAAAAAGATCCGGCCTTGTCCGAAATCTATCTGGTGGAGGGAGATTCCGCCGGTGGTTCTGCCAAACAGGGACGTGATCGCAAGGCGCAGGCGATTTTGCCGCTCAAGGGTAAAATCCTGAATGTCGAAAAAGCCCGCTTCGATAAAATGTTATCGAGTCAGGAAATCGGCACCATGATTACCGCACTCGGCACCGGAATTGGCAAGGAAGATTTCGATATTTCCAAGTTGCGATACCATAAAATTGTGATTATGACCGATGCCGATGTGGATGGTTCGCATATCCTCACCTTGTTGCTCACCTTCTTCTATCGCCAGATGCCGGAAGTGATTGAGCGTGGTCATTTATATATTGCCCAGCCGCCGTTATACCGCGTGGCGCGTGGCAAAAAATCACGTTATATCGCCAACGATGATGAGTTGTTCGAGTTCCTGCTGGAGCATGGTAGTGAGGGTAAAGAATTTTTTAGCAGCAAGACCGCGAAACCAATGAGCGGAGAGCGTTTACTGAATTCAATTCGCACCATTCATCGTCTGCAACGATTGCAGGCGCGTTTATCGCAGCGGATTGATGCCACAGTATTAAAATTACTGATTGAGTCCGGCAAGACGACCATCAAGATGATGCGTCATCGTGAATTGTTGGAAGAGCGTATGGATGCGTTGGACTGGGCTTTTAAACAGGCCAGCCGCGAGGATGAAACGCTGAGTTGGAAGGTGATGGAAGATGAAGAAGACGGCAGTTTCTGGGTACAATTCCAGCGCCGCGATCATGGTCGCGTGATGATTTCACGGCTCGACAAAGATCTGGTTGGTACGGCTGAATTTTCTGAGGCACAGAAATTGTGCGCCTCCATGCAGAACCTGGTGGATGATGGCGCCCATCTGAGCCAGGGTGATCATGTTTTCCCGATCACGCATTTTGATAAGCTGGCCAGCCAGATTGAAGCATCCGGACGTAAGGGTTTAAGTATTCAGCGTTATAAAGGATTGGGTGAAATGGATCCGGAACAGTTGTGGGAGACGACGATGGATCCCAATGTCCGAACTTTCCTGCGGGTAACGCTGGAAGATGTGGTCAATGCCGATGAAACTTTCTCTACCCTGATGGGCGATGCCGTTGAGCCGCGCCGAAAATTTATTCAGGACAATGCCCTGAAAGTACGCAATCTCGACGTATAAGGAAAAATTTGTGAACAACAAAACAACACTGACCTATGCCGATGCAGGCGTTAATATTGATGCCGGGAATGCCTTTATCGGTCGCATCAAGGATGCGGTGGCCTCAACGACTCGTCCGGAAGTCATTGGTGGACTGGGCGGCTTTGGCGCACTGTTCAAGGCAGATTTTTCGGCGATGCAAGAGCCGGTACTGGTTTCTTCCACTGATGGCGTCGGCACCAAATTGTTATTACTGCAGCAACATGGACGTCCGCATGTGGCCGGTATTGATGCGGTGGCTATGTGCGTTAACGATATGGCCGCACAGGCGGCGGAGCCATTATTTTTCCTCGATTATCTGGCCAGTGGAAAACTGGACGAAGCCACGCTGGCCGGAGTGGTTGAAGGCATTGCTGAAGCCTGTCGTATTTGCGAATGCTCGCTGATCGGCGGTGAAACGGCAGAAATGCCGGGCATGTACGCACCGGGCCATTATGACATCGGTGGTTTCTCGGTCGGTGTGGTGGATCGTCCCAGGGTGATTGATGGTTCCACCATTGCCGATGGTGATGTGATGCTGGGCATTGCTTCCAACGGCCCCCACTCCAATGGTTTCTCCCTGATCCGTAAGCTGATTGAAGTCGGCAGTGCCGATATTGAAAACGATATCCTGAGCGATGGTTCCAAAGCAGTCGATGCTGTGTTGGCTCCTACCCGTTTATATGTGCCGGCAGTCAAGGCCATGCTCAAAGCAGGTGTCGAGGTACACGGCTATTCACACATCACCGGCGGCGGCATGTTTGATAATATCGAACGTATTCTGCCGGAAGGGCTGGCGGCGACTGTGGATGTATTATCCTGGCCGGTCCCCCCGGTATTCGAATATCTGCTGAACTTTGCCAATGTGGCGCGCGACGAAAGCTATCGTACCTTCAATATGGGTATCGGTTTTGTGGCGATTCTATCCGAGTCCGAAGCGGCCAAAGCGGAAGCGGTGCTGACCGATGCAGGTGAAACGGTATATAAAATTGGACGTATTCATAAAAAAGATGATGAGGCTGTCTCACTTATCGGTTAATTACTGAACATCAACCAATGCCGTGCTGGGGAATGCTATGTCTGGATTGATTGTATCTCGAATGCACCGTATTTTTATAGCTGCCGTTATGTTGCTTTTCTGTTTTACTATACAGGCGCAAGCAGGCGAAGTACTGGCTTCAAAAGCTAAATCCGTCACTGAAGTCAAATCAGTATTGAACATTGATGACAGTTTGCTGTCTCTGGGTTATTTGCATATTGCAGTGGCAACTATTGACTCAATCAAAACGGAGCAATGGAGCGATCAGTTTCCACCGTTGCCGGTCGGTCAGTTGAAGCTTTCAGAACAGGTGCGCGGGAAAATGCCGGAGCGTGTCCATTTTGTACCGTTATTGTATGGCACCCAAGCTTACGAGCACCCGTCACCGGAACAGGTGAATCGCTGGAAAGGGCATCTGCTAAATGAATTCATCGGGAAGAAATGGATTCTGATTACCAATGGCGTGAATGTTCTTGCCATCTACCCGTTTTCTGAGCAATCGCGCGCATATATCAAAAGCCATATGGTTTCTGATGGGCCGGGAGATATGGTACTGCTGCTGCTGGCACTGCTGATCGTCGGCCTGACTGCTATATCCCGTATGAGCGCGCAGATGCTCGGTATATGGGCACCGATGGTATTATTAATCGTGCAGTTGGGCATTTATGCGTATTATGAATTGAGTACGCCAGCTTACTACAATATGCGGGTTGATTTGTTGTTTATTATTCCGGCGATTGTCCTGAATGTAGTGATGACCATGATGTATTATGGCAAGCGGAAAAAAAGCGACACTACTATCGGGAGGTCGTCAATTTAGGGGGGCAGGGCAGGTGCGTTACGCGCCAAGTCTTATACAGCCACCCCTTTTGAAAGATGATGGTCAGACTCCCGATCTTTCTTGGTTTTTCCGCTAAGCCGTTTTTCGGCATTGGAAGCGCCTTGTTTGGTCGCTTCCCAACCTTGCTTCGATTTTTTGGCAGTCCATACAGCAGCTTTATGCGTGCCCTTTTTGCTTGCATCCCATGCTCTGCTGGATTTTTTGCCAGCCCACGCTGCCAAATCGGCTGCGCCTTCTTTGGTGGCATGCCACCCCTGCTTGGATTTTTCGGCAGTCCATTTGATTGCAGCGCTTGCACCTGCTTTTGTATTTTCCAAAAAACCGCCTTCTTCGGCCATCGCATAGGATGATGAACTCATCAGTGCAAAGAGTGCAATCATGGTAATCAGTAGTTTCTTCATAGCCTATCAACCTCCGTTTCGTTGAGAGGGCCATTCCAGCCGCAGCGCAGCAGGTTAGAAGTGAGCAATATCACTTAAGCACACATTTGACTCAACACCGCGTTCCAGCCTGCCGCCAGATTGCAGCGGTTATAGCCGCCACCTCCAAGAGCGATGATTCTTCCCTGACAGTATTCATCGGCAATGCGGCAGAGGCGGGCCGTCGCGTGCGCATGAGCGGAGGGAGAAAAACTCATGTGGGTGATCGGATCACCTGCGATGGAATCTGCACCGCACTGGAACAGGATGATTTCCGGCTGTGCCTGCCGGATATGTGCTTCAACCTCAGGCCACCGTTGCCGGAAATCTGTGTCATTTGATTCAGGCAACAACGGTATATTTAATTTACTCCCCGTCGCCTCCCCCGTGCCGGTCTCATCTGCAAAACCTGTACCTGGATACAGAAAACGACCATCCTCATGCATATCGGCAATCCAAACATCCGGATCGGCTTCGAATGCATAAAAGATGCCGTCGCCATGATGGGCATCGATATCAACATATGCGATTCGCTTCACGCCATACACATGGCGTAGCGCTTCGATCATGATACCGGCATCATTGAATACACAGAATCCTGCGGCCATATTGCGTTTGGCATGATGCAGACCGGCAATAGGGATAAAGCAGCGCGGCGCATCGCCGTTGATCACCATTTCGAGTGCAGCCAGCCCTGTACCGGCTACAGTAGCAGCAGCTTCAAATACACCCTTGAATGCAGGCGTATCACCAAAATCCAGAAAGCCCTGACCGCTTTCAGATTGTCTGATGACACGCTGGATATATTCCGATGTATGGAATCGCCGCATTGCGGACTGCGTCGCCGCAACCGGGTCGGCAACACGCACCCGTTTATCCAGCCCCTGTTTGATCGTCTCATGCCAGAACACATCCATTCGATCTGGCCCGAACGGGTGACCCTGACCAAAGCCGTAACGGGCCAGTTCAGCGCCGATATATACTTGAACTGGCGTATTTGTAAGCGAAGCCGATTGCGTCATAACGCCAGTATAACATGCCCCTCAAATAGTGCGCGCTATCGCATTGCCGGGCTTGTTGAGAGATATAAAAAATATTTTCGAAGGTTGAGAGAAAATCATTGCGCTTGCCTCTCCCCGCGCCAGTAGCGAATCACATCAACAATATCGATCAATAGCGAAATGCTGTTCAGGATCATCAGTGCCAATAGCCATGTCTTAAACCCGGAATCCATCCCGGTTGAGTAATCTTGAGACCATAAGCAGCCCAACATTGGAACCCAGAAAAAGTGACCCATGCCAAGTAAGCGCACAAAACCCAGGTGATGGAATATCATCATCTGGGTCATGGCTGCGAGCATGAACACAAACAGGACAAGCTGTGCCTCGAACATGCCAAGGTAAAATACGGGGATGATAGCATTCACCAAAATCAACAGCGCTATCCAAACACGCCAGAACCATGGCATGCACCATATGGATCGGATAAACCCAAGCATAAGCTTCATGGCAACTCCTTTAACATAAACAGGCATAGTCGTCATGTGTATAAAATACTTTCAAGGCGTGGCAGAAAGTCCAGGATGAGTCCGTGGATGCTTTGGAATATGTCACGGTGCAGTGCCCTTATTGCGGCGAACCGAATGAAATAACCGTCGAGCGAACAGGTGCGGCGGTGTTTTATACTGAGGATTGTCAAATTTGTTGTCGTGCAATGCAGATAGGTGTCACGCCCCATGGTGATGATATTACAGTATCAGTTCATCGTGAAGATGATTAGCTTGAAACCTGTAGTTTCGGGGACATGGAAACTTCAACTTTACAAATGCAGTGCTACCAGAGTTAGTTCCTGACAGCCGTCCGGTTGCAGTATTTTGCTTGTAACCAACTCGGAGGCTGGCACAGATGCATGGGCATACTGATACAGTTCTTCATCTATCACTTCGCCACCAACCATCAGTATATCCAAATCGATGGTGCGCGGTTTCCAAGAGCCCTTTGAACGGTCGCGCCCCTGAGCATCTTCCAGCGCCTTCATGCGTTGGCGAATTTCCGCTGGTTCAAGCACGGAATCGAACAAACAGCAGGCATTGAGAAAATCATCGCCGACCATACCCACGGCAGCGGATCGAAATACGGATGAAAAGGTGACTTCACCGAATTCGCTTCTGAGCGCCGCGGCCGCCTGTAATAAATTCTTCTCAGGATCAATATTGGAACCCATCCCGACCAGCACCTCAGCCATGACGGCTCCTTTCAATCAGAACTGCTACATTCTCGCTGCCGCGCACCGCGCCAGGCTTGGATAATTTCAGCCGCAACCACGGCACCGAAAATTCGGACAATACAATATCGGCGCAATGCTCGGCCAGCGTTTCAATCAAGCCGAAACTGGATGCCTCTACAAATGCGATCAATCGCTTCGACACGGCTTTATAATCCAGCGTATCTTCGATGCTATCGGTTTGCGCTGCCTTGGTGATGTCCCAGGCCATCTCCAGATCAAGGCGCACCGTTTGCCGTATTTCGCGCTCCCAATCGTAAATACCAATCACGGTTCGCACTTCCAGCCCCTCAATCAGCACCCTGTCAGCTCCATTCATGATACACTCCTAAGGATATTACTATGTCCAAAACTTGACATTCTCACTACCGACGACACAATTCGCCCGCTTTTTTATGGGGACACATTATTCACGGGGGATAAACATGCGCAATGATACCATCAAAGCAACAGAGGAAATTGTTTCCTGCTCCGATAATGGCCAGCATCCGCTGGTTTACATCAACCTGAAAAACGGTTCCGGCCAATGCCAGTATTGCGGCCAGAAATTTGTCCGCGTTTCAACAGCAGAACTTTCCGAGAAATTCGCCGCCTGACCCGCTTCAGAGATACCTCGTCAACTCGCTCGCTGCCGATTGATTTCAAACAAGGCAATACCGGTCGCTACCGATACATTCAGTGACTCTACAGTGCCCGGCATGGGTATATGGATTAACTGATCGCATGCTTCGCGCACCAGCCTGCGCAGGCCAGCCCCTTCCGAACCCATCACGATAGCCGTAGCGCCTGATAATTTTGCATCATAAATCGATGTTTCCGCTTCGCCGGCCAGGCCCACCGTCCAGAATCCCTTATCCTGCATTTTTTTGATGCTGCGCGTTAAATTGGTTACCTTCAGCACAGGCAATCGCGCCAGCGCCCCGCAGGCGGATTTCGCCACTACCGGTGAAGCAAGATCGGCCGCATGATCTTTGGGCACAATCACCGCCACGCAACCCGCTGCTTCAGCCGTACGCAAGCAGGCACCCAGATTATGGGGGTCGGTCACCTGATCGAGCAATAGCGCCAGCGGATTTCTCTCCATATCCAGCGCCTCAACCCAGCCCTCAAAGGAAACCGATTGCACTGCATCTGCCGACGCCATTTTTGCCACCACGCCCTGATGCGGCACGCCTTCGGCCAGACGAGCCAATGCCTGTTTCGGCACAAAGGAAAAACGGATGCCGTTTTTTCTGGCCAAGTGAATTAATTCGTTGAGGCGGGGATGATGCTTACCCTTTTCAATCAGCAATTCCTCAATCGCAGCGCCTGCATCAAGCGCATGTTTTACCGGATGTATGCCGGCCAGAATATCAGCCACAGTCGTTATCCATATTGACCCCTGAACGCATCCACAAATGCACTGAACATGTCAGCCGGCAAATCATTGATGCCTGCCGCCGCTTTGCGACCGCCGCCTCTCGGAAACTGCATGCATAATGTATCCGCACCGGTTCTTTGATTCAACGGAGCGCGCACGCTCACCCGATAACCGCCGTTCGGCAGCGCAGTCAGCAATGCATGGGCTCGATCCGGCATGCCGCGCGCCAGTTCATTGCCGAACACGCCGGACACGCGCCGTGTCCATGCCGCATCCGGCAATAACAAGACGCTGACTGCATCGTCTTCGATGTCAGCGGTCAGCTCTCTAGCCTGTGCGATATCGGAGGCGAATCCATCCGCCAATGTTTGATAAGCTCCGGATGAAGATACGAAATCGAACGGGTTGTCGTAAGTGCTAATTTCGCGATACAGCTTATCCGGCGCGAAATAGAGGTCATCCAGCGTCACGCCGTAACCATTATAATTGATCAGAGTGCCCAAATGTTCGAGTTGCCGAATCTGCGCATCCGACAAATTCAACGGAACGGCCGCAGCCCGCGCCGCATCATATAGATTATCGCCGAATGCCGCCGCCACTGCCCAGGGCAGGTAGGCGCCATTCAGAGAATCATTCACTAATAAGCTGGTGCAGGTATCGGCGGATGTATCGATATGCGCTTTGAGGCGGTTGGAGGCCGGCATGTCACCTGCAAAATGGTGGTCGAAATATTGAACATCAGCGCCTGCCGCAAGCAATCGCAACAGATCTTCGCGATTCTTGTCCAGCGAGATATCCAGCACTGTTACCTGATCGCCTGCTTCGGCATTGACCCGTTTGAGCAGCGCAATGTCTCGTTTCACCCCGGTCACCAGTTCGGCGTCGCGAGGCTCCGCCAGTCTCAGCTGGTGCAGCGCACAGATCCCGTCGGCATCCCCGTTAAATACGTCAAAATATGTCATTCCCGAAAACTCGGCAACTCTGTAAGCAAAAGCAACCTGTTTGGTTTTCCTTTGCGTACCATGCCTTTCAGACTCAAAATCAAAAGCGACTCACGCAAAGCCGCAGAAGGTGAATTATGACCGAAGGAAATGCCTGTGGTGCGCTTGCGCAAGAGAGACTCCTCTGGGGGAAAGTACGCCAAAAAAGTCGATCTCTGCTAAATATGCTATCCGCCTCTGAAGCAATGCTTCAATACCAGCCATTTTCCTTGAATGAGAGTGCTTCTTTACCGGCAATCAGAAAATGATCGAGGATTTTAATGTCCAGTGGCGAACAGGCATCTGCCATACGGCGGGTCAAATCAATATCTTCCTGACTGGCGCGTGCGGTGCCACCGGGGTGATTGTGAAATAGAATCAACCCCTTGGCATCGAGTTCCAGCGCCCGCTTCATCAGATTGCGCGGATAGATGGCGGTGCGATCCACCGTGCCCTCGAATAGAATCTGGGTGGCAAGATGCCGATGTTGCTGGTCGGTAAACACAGCTCCGAAACATTCCATGCCACGCCCCTGTACCAGCATGCGCAAATGCGCTTTCACCTTTTCAGGGCGATCAAACACTTTCTTGCCGGGCAAATCAGAGGCCAGGTAGCGGATTTCGACCTGTCGGATCAGGGTCAGGAATACCGCGCCTTTTTCGCCCACGCCCCGGGTTTGTGCCATCTCAGCCGCAGTCGCATCGAAAACGCCGGCCAGCGTGCCGAATACATCCAGCAAATGCTTGGCAATCGGTTTTACATCGACGCGCGGAATTGCATAGGTCAGCAACAGTTCCAGCACCTCATAATCGTGGAATCCGTCAAACCCATGCTCTGAAAAGCGCTGCCGCAAACGCTCCCTGTGCCCTTTGATACTCTCATCCATAAAGCCCAGAATGACGATTTCATCAGCCATGCACAAGATATTTCACCACTTGATTGATATTTTTTGTTCGACAGTGCCCATGTGCGCGGATTACACTCTAGCCATGCGACATTTGAGACATCAGCTTATCGAACTGCTCGATCAGGCCCGCCGTCAGCACCGTATGGATGCGGTTCAGCCGCGTTTAATGGCTGCGCTGGTGCAGGATTTTCTCACCTTGCTGCCCACGGGCAAAACCAGGCGGGTGGAAATGCGTAGTCGCACGCTCAGCCATGGTAATCTGCATCGCCACATCTTTACTATCCGCTGCCCTGATCAGGCGTTTTATCTGGATGCCATCAAAGGTTATTTGTTGCGCAAAGGTATTCAGCCCATCGGCCAGCAGACTATGGTGGCGCGTATGGCCTGCGGTCCGGATGGTTGCGATCTGGAACTACAACGACCGGATATCCATGACGAAGATAATTTTATGTTTATCGCTGTGCATATCTCGGCCACGTTGATGCCGGAAGCCGAGCCGATCAGGTTGGATATTCAGGCGATTTTACAATCTGTAGATCTTTCGGTCAGCGATTTCATGGACATGCGAAAAGCTATTGCGCAATACACCGCTCGTCTGATGCCTGAAAAACCGGATGCCGCATCCCTGCTGGACTGGATGAATGACAACCATTATCTCCTGTTCGGAATCCAGCATGGTGATAAACGCATGGGGCTGTTGCGCAACAAGCGCGTGTTCAACCGTGTTGTCCCCGGGCTGCTGGATGAAATCGCAGCATGTGCGCCGGCAACCTCGCCGGGGATCACGTGGGTGAATCTGGCTGCGGCGCAACATTATCTTTATAGCGCTGCCAGCATTGAGGTGTTGCAAATTTGTTGGAGCGGAGCGGATGGAAAACTCGAATGTGCGCTGGTCATTGGCCATTGCTCACGCAGCGCCCGTTTCGCCAATGCCAGTTATTTGCCGATTATGGCTTCGGCCTGGCGCCTACTGGCGGCCGACTCGCTGCTGCAACATTCCGCTTTTTATCGGCGCGAAATTCGCACGCTGTTTGATCGCATGCCCAAGCGCATTCTGTTGTCCACCAACCCGTCCAACTGGCTGGAGCCGCTAAAAGCTATTATCGATCTGGCCGACCCGATGCAGGTCGTCGCATCTGCGCTGCCCTCGTTACATGGCAATCTGGACAGCCTGATGGTCGCCATGACAAACAAACGCTATGGCCCGACCGTACTGGGACGCATGTTCGATGCATTGCACGAAGCCGGGCTGATCACCCATGGACACGAATCCTTCGGCATCGGCCCGCACCGCATCATTCTTATCGGCATCGGAAAAAACAGCGCCGCCATTAGCGCCAAAAAGCTGCATGAGCTGATTCGCCACTGTATTATTTTCTGGAAAGATATCGCCAAGGCAGAAGTGCTCAGGCATGCTGATCTGTTTGATATTCCCGCCACGTTGCAGGAACTGGAAACCATCTCACCGCTATATCAGGAACTGTTCCCGCCAGCCCAGTTTACGCGCGATATTCAAATGCGGCGGCGCGTGCTGGCCAATGGTCGCAGTTGCGTGCATGTCACGCCAGCGCACAAACACAATGGCGACAACCATGGCATGCAGAGCGACAGCATCGAACTGCGCATCTATTCAATTCAGCAACCTTCACTGGGCGGTCTGGTTGATTTGATTCGCGCCTTTAATCTTGACCCGGTCGAGGAAGCCGTGGTGCCTTTTGGCAAAGATCCAGGCTGTTCTGATGGATTGGGCTGTGCCGATATACAGGACAGCGCTTGCGGTTGTATCCATATTTCATCGTTAACCTGTCACGCTCCCCGTCGTCTGGACAAAGACGATATTGGCCGCCTCAGACGCGCACTGGCGTTGGTGCTCAATGGTGAAGCAGATCGTGATCCGGTTAATGCGCTAATCATTCGTGGCGGGCTAGATATCGATGCAGTCGCCATTCTGATCACCCTGCGCAATCATTTGATCCAGCTGTTGCCAGATGCCGCCAAGTTGCCATTAACCGATATGATGCTGCGCCATGCTGCTGTTTCTGCTTGCCTACACCATTTGTTTGCCGCCCTTCATCTGCCGGCCATGCCGGATACATATTTGGCCGAGTCACGCGATGCTTTTCATCAGTCCATGCAGAGCGTCGCATCCCTGACTGATGACCGCTGGTTCCGCGCTCTGGCCGAACTGGCCGAGGCATCGCTGCGCACCAACGCATTTATTCGCAAAACCGGCACGCCGCTCGGCATCAAAATTGATTCGCAGCAATTGAGCTTTGCGCCGCACCCGAAACCCTTCCGTGAAATTTTTGTGCACGGCGTACATGTCGAGGGCGTGCACTTGCGAGCCGGACCGATTGCGCGGGGCGGCCTGCGTTATTCGGATCGGCCGGCAGATTTCCGCACCGAAGTACTGGAATTGATGAGTACGCAAACCATCAAGAACGGGCAGATTGTGCCGACTGGCTCCAAGGGCGGTTTTGTGATTCGCGGTGGTGCCGGGCCTGATTTTGTGTTGCAGCAATACCGTTTGTTTATCCGCACTCTGCTGGCTCTGACCGATAATTTGCAGGACGGAAAAACCGTGCCGCCGGAAGGCATGGTGATTGCACCGCAAGATGCCGACGACCCCTATTTTGTGGTCGCCGCAGACAAGGGAACGGCGCGTTTCTCCGATGACGCCAATGAAGAATCCCGAGAGGCGGGCTTCTGGCTTGATGATGCCTTCGCCAGTGGCGGATGCCACGGTTATGACCACAAGGTGGTCGGCATAACCGCGCGCGGAGCTTGGGTATGCGCCGCCCATTTGTTCGCCAAACTGGGGCTGGATGCATATGCCGATCCGATTTCCTGCATCGGTATTGGCGATATGGGCGGTGATGTGTTCGGCAACGGCATGCTGCTGAATCCGAATCTCAAATTGGTCGCGGCATTTAATCATCGCCATATTTTTCTTGACCCGAAGCCGGATACCGCCAAATCCTTTGCTGAGCGGAAGCGGCTGTTTGCAACCGTAAGCGGTTGGGATGGATACAATGCCAAAATCATTAGCAAAGGCGGCGGTGTGTTCGAACGTAGCGCCAAGCAAATCACGCTGTCAGCCGCCGTACGTAAGGTGCTGGGTATCAGCGAAGCAACACTTTCAGGCGAGGCGCTGATTCGCGCCATTCTTGCCGCCCCGGTTGATCTGCTCTACAACGGCGGCATCGGAACCTATGTCAAAGCGGCCAGCGAAACCCATGCCGATGTACGCGACCCGGCCAATAATGCCGTGCGTATTGATGCAGAAGCACTGCAAAGCCGGATTGTTTGCGAAGGCGGTAACCTTGGATTTACGCAATTGGCGCGCATTGAATATGCCGTAAACGGAGGCTTGATTAATACGGATGCCATGGATAATTCCGCCGGCGTGGATATGTCCGACCATGAAGTAAACCTGAAGATTCTGTGCACGGTTCCGGCAATTAACCTGACGGGCAGTAAACGCAACCGGCAACTGGAGCAACTCACCGATGCTGTCACCGACCAATGCCTGACCGATAATTTGTTGCAGTCACGCGCTTTAACGCTGGCGGCACTGGATGCCGAGGCCCATGCACCGCGTTTGTATCGCCTGCGCGATGGATTGGCCAACCAAGGCTGGTTAGATAGCGCAGTCGCTCCGGATATTGATAACAATGAACTATTACATTTACGACCACAGCTATCGATTCTGCTCGGCCAGGAAAAGAATCGCATTCATGCGCGCTTATCCGAGGCTGCATTTCACACCATCAGCGCCTTCAGCCCGACGGTGCTACAGAATTATTTTCCGCCTGCGCTGCACAGGCGATTTGGCGCACATTTCTCTGCTCATCCCCTTGCCAGCGAGATTATTCACACCCAGGTGGTCAATCATGTCGTCAACCATCTGGGCTTATGCGCCGTCCACCACCTGGAAACACTGCTGGATGCATCCACCAGTCATATTGTCGAATCATTATTGATTGCCGAAGCGCTGCTGGACATTGCACCGTTAAGGCAAGCCATTTGGCAAGATGTGAGGGATGTCGCGTTGGCAACCGAACTACTGCACCAGTTACAGGAACATCAAATGCTATTTGCCGAAAACCTGTTACGCCTGTGTCCGATTGAAAAACTCGATATGGCATGGATTTCGCGCCATCAACGCGGCCTGATAAAATTCCACCAGGAGGCGGGCTGTTCAGCGGATGATGCGCTGACCTCGTGCGGGCTGAGTGATGAACATGTCCGCCATCTCGCCCTGATGCCCCAGTTGGCGCAATCGGCCTGTGCGGTTCACCTGTCTTCATCCATGAAAATGAATCTGGGGCGCTGTCTGAACGCTAGTCGCGTTTGTCTGGAGATACTGCCCATTGATGAGATGGAACAACCATTACGCTCGCCCGAATGGGCTGATGATGATGCGCACATGCTGCGGCGCGAATGGCTGCACCGGCTCACCTTATTGCAAAACCGAGCCATTGCCAGTCTGCTGCATAGCTCCGGGCAACAGTTTGAAGCTGTCGCCGAACAGACATGGAAACAGCATCCCTTCTGGTCCGCCATGGCAACGTACCGGCAACAACTCGAAGACACATCAACAGATCAGGAAGCCAGACGCCTGCGCCTGTTGCTGGCGTTATCCCGGCTGGAATCTATCGTCGATAGAAATTAAGGTGACGCCAACAACGCGATCAGGATGGTGCCCTGCGTAACAAGGCTTTGATACCGCCTGCAAGCGATTTGAGTTTGAACGGCTTCTCAACCAGCATACTGTTATCAAACATCGATGTATCCTGCCTGATCGGCTCGTCTTCGGAATGTCCGGTTGCAAACATCAAGGGCATATCCGGGTCTGCCTGGCGAATACGCCGGCCTACTTCATGGCCGCTCATTTTCGGCATGACCATGTCCAGAATGGCCAGGCTGATTTCACCCGGGTGCTGATCGAATAATCGCAACGCCTCAACGCCATCTGTTGCTTGCAGGGTTTGGTAATGCAGTGCCTGAAGTGTTTCTACCAGCAGTTTACTAATCATGTCATTATCATCGGCAACCAGAATTAGTTCACCATCACCATGCGGTACACCGCTTGGCTCAGTGCTATCAATTGGCGCCACCTGTTCAACCAGCGGCAGATAAATGTGGAAACAGGTGCCGTTTCCCTGCTCAGATTCCACTTCAATCACACCCGCATGATTTTGAATGCAACCGAAGACCATTGCCAATCCCAGGCCGGTACCATGGCCGGCAGATTTGGTGGTGAAGAATGGATCGAATATTTTCGCCAAGACTTCTTCCGGTATGCCATCGCCATTATCGCGAACGCTGAGCTTCGCCATCGATTCATGGTGAAAGTCCGGATGATTATCTGCAAAATCCTGCTCGGGAATAAAATGCTCAAGCAACACATCAATCTGACCATCCGGCTGATCGCCCATGGCATCGCGAGCATTATTCAGCAGGTTCATCATTACCTGCTGAAACTGCGTTTCATCACATTCGACCAACAAGGCCTGATCGCATGCACTCAGCTTCAGGCTGATATGCTCAGGAATTGACACGCGCAACATGCGCATACTTTCCTGCAACATGTCATTCAGATGCAGCGCTTTCTTTTCGCCCTTGTCATCACGCGAAAAAATCATCATATCCTTTAACATTTTAGCGGCCTGGTAGCCCAGCTGCTCGGCCATCTCCAGTTTTTCCAGAGCCAGTTCAGAATTGTGAATATGTTTTTTGACCAGGTAAATATGCATCAATAGTCCGGCCAGCATATTATTGAAATCGTGCGCAATGCCGCCTACCATGGTGCCAAGCGCCTCCATCTTCTGTGCCTGATGAAACTGGGCCTCAAGCTTTTCGTATTCGCTCATGTCTTGCTGGATAGCAGCATAAAACTCAATCACGCCGTCATGAAGAATCGGCACGATGGTCATCAACGCCGGATATTCAGAGCCGTCTTTGCGCCGGTTAATAATGGTTCCTTCCCATACCTGACCGCTACGCAAGGCGCTCCAGATGGTGTGGAAAAAATCACTATCGTGTTTACCGCTATTGATCAGAGCGAGTGTTTTGCCTTTCACCTCATCCGGGCTATATCCGTTGATAGTCTCAAAGGCTGGATTGACATATTCCACCTTGCCACTGCGATCTGTGATGATAAACGCTTCGGCAGACTGCTCGATGGCTTGCAAGAATTGCTGTAGCTGGCGTGTTTGCGCCTCCAGTTCCGCTGTGCGTTCGGCAACCCGTTGTTCCAGTTCATCATTGAGTTGTTTCAACTGTGTTTCGAGCGCAACCCGGTCAGTGATATCACGAAGCATGCCTTCGACGCCAATCGCATTGTTCCGCTCGTCAAACATCATATGCGCATTGGCCGATACATGGATGGTATGGCCATCCTGATGCATTAACTCCAGTTCATAATCGGTAACAAACCCTTGTTGCTGTAAGATTTGCAGAAAAGTTTCCCTGTCCCGGGGGTGTTTGTAAAAAAATGTCGCCGAGCGCCCGACAATTTCATCACAATCATAACCGGCGACCGTGCCAATCGAAGGGCTGATTTCTGTAATATTGCCCGCCACATTGGCACTGTAATAGACTTCATGAATGGCATTGAGCAGGCGATAATATCTGGCCTGATTATCCTTGATTTTCTGTTTTTTTCTGGCCAGCAACGCTGCCTGATCCATTACGGTTTGGCGTAACTCTTCCATGATCGAAATCCCCATCTGTTTCTGGCCTGAAAATAATAGGGGTAACAAGCAAATTTCAGACCACTTTACTTTGCTTCGCTATAGGTGAATCCACACTAATGGGAACATTTACTCGATCGATTTCATCAGCCCGTTTTAAAATGATGAATCAGGTTGTTTAAGAAAAAGTATTTCTTCGGGGGTGGATGCTCTGTCCAGGATAGCATTACGGTGGGGATAGCGGCCAAAGCGATCTATGATCGCCTGGTGTTTGAGTTCAAACTCCAGGTTGAACTCCACACCCGGCTGGTCAAATAATTTAAGGGCCTGTGCATGGATAGCGCTGGATTCACTGTGCATATAGGGCATATAAAAAAATGCCTTCTCAGGCGTTTCGAATTCCTGATCTGCACCGTGCCGTACTGCTTCCTGAGCCAGCACCAGCGCCATGCCGTCGCATGCGAATGCTGCCGGGGTATCACGGAATATATTTCTGGAAAACTGATCGAGGAGGAGTATCTCGGCTAGTCGGCCGGATGCATCTTCACGCCAGCAATTCAATTTGGCCGCCGCTGCATCACGATGCAGTGATCCAAAGCGATGGCAGATTTCACGATCCAGAGCATCGTCTCTTTGCCACCACTGGACAGGCTCCAGTTCACAAAACCAGAACTGCAATACCTCGGCAGAACTCATGCGAATTCGGGCAGCAACTCCGCCGCGAATACAGGCCCGTCCACGCAGACGCGGCGGTATTTTTCTGCACCTTGCTCCAGGGTTTTGACGACGCAACCAGCGCAACCGCCAACGGCGCAAGCCATATGCTCTTCCAGGCTCAGGTAAGTGGGCAACTCGAACTCGCGCCCAAGCCGGGCCACGGCATGCAGCATCGGATGTGGGCCGCAGGAGAGCAATATGCAACGGCTGCGTTCCTGTTCGGTTAATGCCGCCAGATAATCGTGCGCCAGATTCGGAACATGGCCTGCGTAGCAGCCATAAAGCCCGGCATTGGAGGCCAGCCGGCAGGGAATATTCCTGTCCTCCAGCGAGGCGACCGATAAAATCGCATTGCCATTCACACCCGGCAACAACATCGTCGATGGTTTCAACGCAAAAGGGAAAGTAACCTCTGAACCGGCAAAGACAACGCAATCAGATCGGCCCTGCAATGCATCGGCAGCAAAAATCATCGGTGGAATTCCGACACCGCCACCAATCAACACATAGCGTTTTGATTCATCCGACAAATTAAATGGCTGACCGATCGGCCCCAGCAGTGGGATCACATCGCCGACAGCCCGTTCCGACAACAAGCGCGTGCCTTCGCCAATCACCTTGTAGAGCAAATCCACCGTGCCCCTGTCAGGGTCGGTCAGCATAATCGAAATTGGACGGCGCAGCGCCCGCTCATCCGAAACACGCATATGCACGAACTGACCGGGTTGCGCTACTGCGGCGGTATTCGGCGCATGTACCCGCATCACAAACTGATCACCGGGATGGGTGACATGAGCCAGGATTTCAGCCTGTTCTTCGAAAATCGTAGCGCTCGAATCTTCAGCCACACACTTCTCCTTCAGCATACGCAATTCGGCCAGATTTCAAGGTGTGGGTCACTTGCCCTATCATCTCCTTGCCATGCCATGGCGTATTTTTGCCTTTGGACACCAGCTTGTTGCGATCAACCGTCCATGTCGCACCCGGGTCAAACAGGGTAATATCTGCAACAGATCCGATACTGAGCGTGCCGCTATCGAGCCCAAGCAATCGCGCCGGATTGGCTGTCATTTTAGCCAACAGATCAGATATGGATAATGCGCCATCGCGTACCAGCTGTAATGACACCGGCAACATCGTTTCCAGTCCGACGATGCCGAAAGCGGCGCAGGACAGGCCGCAGCGTTTATCATCTTCATGATGCGGTGCGTGATCGGTGGCAATCACATCAATGGTACCGTCCCGTAATCCCTCAATCACTGCCAGTCGATCAGCTTCGGTTCGGAGCGGCGGACTCATCTTGGCATCGACATTGAAACCCAACACCTCTTCCTCGGTCAGGGCGAAGTGGTGCGGGGCGGCTTCCGTCGTGACCTTTAAACCTTCAGCTTGCGCAGTGCGCACCAGGTCAACCGCACCTTTGGATGAAATATGGGCGACGTGATAACGGGCATCGATACGGCGCGCCAGCATAATATCGCGGGCAATCATCGAATCCTCACCTTCCACTGGCATGCCGGTCACGCCGAGTTGTGTGGAGACCCAGCCTTCATTGATTGCTCCGCCTTTGGTTAAGTTCAGTTCCTCAGCATGCTGAATCACCATAAAACCGAAACTGGAAGCATATTCCAGCGCCTTACGCATCACGCCTGCATGCCAGATCGGCATGCCGTCATCGGAAAAAGCGACACAGCCGGCGCGCGAGAGTTCGCGCATTTCGGTCAGTTCCTTGCCATCCAGGTTTTTCGTGACCGCGCCAATCGGATGGACATCGCATAAGCCCACCTGCTGCGCTCGCGCGATAATTTGCAAGACTATGCCAGCATGATCAATATGCGGGCCGGTATTGGGCATGCAACACATGGATGTCACGCCACCGGCCACCGCCGCGCGGGAACCGGACTCGATATCCTCTTTCCATTCCTGCCCCGGCTCGCGCAAATGCACATGCATATCAATCAGGCCCGGACACACGACTAGTCCTGCTGCATCGATCATGGTTGCCGCTTCGCCGTCGAACTCGCCCATGCCGGCAATCCGCCCATCTGTGATCCATACATCACAAACTTCATCCACCTGATTGGCCGGATCAATCACGCGACCGCTGCGAATGACCATATCCACCGCGTTCATAATAAACTCCCTTGCCCACGCATGGCTTCCATCACCATCTGTTTGCTGCGTCCGGGCCTGCCCAGATGCTGCTGGCCTCCACATAAAGCGGTCAGCACGGCCATGCGAATCGCCACGCCATGCTCGACCTGATCGAGAATCAGGGCGCGCGCCGAATCGGCCACATCGGTGGCGATTTCGACGCCGCGGTTCATCGGGCCCGGATGCATGACCAGACACCCCTCGGAGGCTGCGTTTAAGCGCTTGCGGTTCAGGCCGTAAGCTTCGTGGTATTCACGAATAGACGGAAAACAGCAGTTGTCGGTCAAACGTTCGGTCTGCACGCGCAACATATACAGCACATCCGAGCCCGGAATGGCATCATCGAATTCATGGAATACTTCACAGCCATAACGCTCCACCTCGGCAGGCAATAGCGTTTTGGGAGCCACCAGTCGAACTTGATACCCCATCAGTCTTGCTGCCAGCAAATGCGAGCGTGCTACGCGCGAATGGGCGATATCGCCGACGATAGTAATCGTCTTGCCGATATAGCCGCCGGCGCAGCGCAGGGTGAGCAGGTCGGTAAGTATCTGGGTGGGATGTTCATGGCCGCCATCGCCCGCATTCACAATCGAGGTATGCCCCAGGTAATCCGCCAGAAATTCGCAGGCTCCTGATACGGAATGACGAATCACCAGCACATGCGGCTGCATTGCCGCCAGCGTCTGGCCGGTATCGAGCAGTGATTCACCTTTTTTGGTGGCGGACGTAGAGGCGGAAATATTGATTACATCTGCAGATAAACGTTTTCCGGCCAGCTCAAAACTGGTACGGGTACGGGTGGAATTTTCGAAGAACAGATTGATAATGGTCTTGCCGCGCAACGTCGGCGCTTTTTTTAGCGGTCGTTGATTGATGTCGATAAACGATTCGCCGAGGTTGATCAGGTATTCGACCTGATCCGTATCCAGGCCGGCAATGCCGAACAGATGATGTAAGGATTGCATTATTTCACCTGCCTTTGCTCAATAGTCCATGTGTCGCCGACCATCAGATCGACCGTGCAGTTGGCTGGTGCAATATGTTCCAGCCCGGCACAATCGGCCCGAATCGGTAATTGGCGGCCACCGCGATCTACCAGCACTGCCAGTCGAATCGAGGCGGGTCTCCCATAATCGAACAACTCATCCATGGCAGCGCGAATGGTGCGGCCGGTATACAACACATCATCAATCAGCCAGATATCCTTGCCGCTGATATCGAAGGGTAGCTCGCTGGGGTGTACTTCGGGATTGGGGCCGATGGTATCGAGATCATCGCGGTAAAAGCTGATATCGAGATTGCCTCGGCTGACGTGGGCTCCCCGTTGTTCGAGTCTGTGTTGAATGGCATCAGCCACTTTAGCGCCACCGCGCTGGATGCCGATCAAATATGTTTCTGCGCCCTGAATATTGGTGCTCATCGAATCAAGTGCTGCCGCTACTATATTGTGGTCGAATACAATCTCACTCATGCTTTCAACTCCGGATGCGCTGACAGGAAATCTTCAAGAATCACGGCGGCGGCCGTTTGATCGAGTTTGGCCTTTACTTTTTTCTCATTCAAACCCTGCGCGAACAGACGTTCTTTGGCCGTCCATGTCGATAAACGCTCATCTTGAAATACCACTGGCAATGAAACGACTGCTTGCAGATCACGCACGGCGTTGCGCGCATCGGCTGCCTGCACGCCTTCCGAGCCATCCATATTTTTGGGAAGTCCTGCCACAATACCTTTTGAACCGTATTCGCCAACCAGCTTTTGCAGTTGCTTTGGCCAGCCCTGATCGCGGCGATGCAGGCAGGCAATACCCCGAAACGAGTATGCCATGCGATCACAGACTGCCACACCGATACGTTTCATGCCGATATCCAGCGCGATCAGTGGTAGTTGCAAGTCTTTTGGAATGAAATCATTGAGAGAATCATGAGTCGAATGAGGTGTGGCAGATGCGGAATCCGGCACCTTGAAATCAGTGGTTGAGCAGAATGCGGCTGTCATCAAATCCGAGATTCTGCAAGGTTTTCGTACAAGCGTCCACCATGGAACTCATGCCTGCCAGACAAGCCACAGCATGTGAGCCATCCAGACCGTCGGATTCCAGCGCATGCTGGACATAACCAATCGGGCCATCCCAGGCCTCGTGGCCCATTTCCAGCGACACAGATACTTCGATATCATACTTCGCCAACTCATCGAGTTCATCGGTCAGTAACTGATGCAATTCGGTGAGAAAGCCAGCATAAATAATGACCCTGCCGTAATCCTCACGGTGGCGAACGATGTTCAGGCACACGCTGTGCAATGGTGCGATACCCGTGCCGACGCCGATCAGATACACGTCATCGCCTTTGAACCGGGTCAAATCAAAGCCTTTGCCCATCGGCCCTTCCACTTCCAGTTTTGCGCCCACATCGACATTACACAAATAGGATGACAACGGGCCGGCATCCTTAATGAAAAATTCGTAAACTTGCGGATTTTCCGGTGTGGATGCGATGGCAAAATAGCCGGGCGCAGGGTCATCCAGTCCTGCCAATCCAATCATGACAAACTGACCGGGTATAAATGAAGTCAGCGTCGTATTTACCGGCTCCAGTGTCAATTTCACCACAGTATCGCGGCAATCAGGCGCAGTCATACGGATATTTTCTTTGACCCGCATACGATATGTAGAAGAGAGTTGCACCAGAAATCGACCTCCAACTGATTATCGAAATGTTTATCAATAAAGGTGACAATTCAGATTGGCCTAGATTTGTTCGAGAACAAGGCAAACACGCGCAGTGTGCTTTTGCACTCGAGCATGTTTGACGCGGGTATCGGGCAAATCAAGGGTGAGCTGAGTTGTTACGATAAAGAAGCTGTATTGCATAGAAGGAGCGAGCAACATGCAAGCATCAAAACATGGATCGCGCTGTCTGGAATTGAGAATTCCGGCAGATGACATGACAGAATCGGCATTTGCAATGCTGATTGACAGCCTTAATGCCATCGGTTCAGCCGAAGAGACGTATGCAGATACCGCCTTCACCGAGCGCGTTGCATGGTTTGATATCAGCGACCACGAAAAAGAGTTGCGTACAGAAATCAGCACTGCCTCCCTGTTACAAGATATTGCTCCTGATCACATCACGCTCAATACGCTGGCACAGCAGGACTGGGAAACAGCATGGCAAAAGGACTGGCAGGCGAGCCCTGTCGGCCAAAGCCTGTGGGTGCGTCCTTCGTTTTGCGCCGCTCCGACTGACGGGCGTATTGATATCGTACTCGACCCCGGTATGGCGTTTGGCACCGGCACGCACCCGACCACGCAACTGTGCCTGGAAGCCATCGAGCGCGTGTGCGCAGAAAAACCGCCCACTGCTCTGCTCGATATGGGTGCAGGCTCGGGCCTGCTGGCCATTGCCGCATTAAAACTGGGAGCGATTTCGGCGCTGGCGATAGATATGGAGCAGGATTCGGTGGATGCATGCAGAGCCAATGCCGACATCAACGGCGTCACGCTGGAGGCACAACTGGACGACACGCCGCCATCGCAACCATTCGATCTGGTCGTAGCCAATATTCTGGCCGCACCTTTGGTCTGGATGGCCAAAGAACTGGTGGCCTGCGTATCCGAGCGCCTGATTTTATCTGGCCTGTTGGCCGAACAGGTGGATGATGTCGCCGCAGCATATATTGCCGAAGGAGTAATCGAGATTCGCCGCGACACACAGGGCGAATGGGCATCGGTAGAATTCATTCATGCGTAATCTGGCCTGTTTGTATATATTTCGGTTCATTTCCCAAAGGAGCAAACCATGTCTTGGAAAAGCGTAGGAGTTGGTGCCGGAATAGGCGCATTGTTCGGGGGGCCGGTCGGGGCGTTAATCGGCGCAGGCCTTGGTTCGTGGTTCTCATCGGGCAAGAATAAACTCATCGAGCGCGTTGAAGCGCAGCAGTTGTTCGTGTTTACCGCCCTGTTCGGCATGCTGGCAAAAATCGCCAAAGCAGACGGCGCGGTCTCCGATGAAGAGGCCAGGGTGATCAAGGCGTTTATGAATCAGATCGGGCTGGATGACCAAGGCAAGCAGATGGCCGGGGAAATTTTCTCCAGAGCCAAGGATGATGACAGCTCTGTGTACGATTACGCCGCCCAATATGGCGAGGTGTACGCCGGTAATAAGGACATGCGGGTGATCGCATATAGGATTCTATTTGAAGTGGCCGCCAGCGATGGCGAATTGCATCCTGAAGAAGATAAAATTCTGCACGACATCATTGAACCGCTTGGGCTGGATGCTTCGATGTATAATTTGTTTGCGGAAGAGTTTTTTGGCAAGATCCAAGCCTTGAGCGAGCATTACGAACTGCTTGATTGCACACCGGACTCATCGGATGCTGATATCAAGCGCGCCTATCGCAAAAAATGCATCGAATATCATCCGGATAAAATCATGTCCAAAGGGCTGCCAGAATCGTTTGTGCAATTTGCCGACGAACAGATGAAAATGATCACCCATGCCTATGATCAAATCAAAAAAGCCAGGCCGGGACTAATATAATGATGGTTCCGTAAAGGGACATAGATAGCCCTTTACGGACGCTTCAGATCAGAAGCTACCCGTTCAGCGCAGCCATGCCTGCCTTGAGGCGTTTAAGCGTTTCATCTTTGCCCAGCAAACCCAGCGTCAGATCGATTGGAGGAGACACAGGGCCGCCGGAAATCAGAATACGAATAGGCTGCGCCAGTTTTCCCATGCCAACACCTTCGGCTTCGCAAATGCTGCTGATCAGTTCATGGGCTGCATCGCCGGAAAATGTATCCAGTAACTCTACGCCAGCAATGAATTGTTCCAGCAAAGGCCATGTCGTATCACGGAAATTCTTTTTGACGGCTTTTTCCTGATATTCGGTCGGCGCTTGATAAAAGAATCGCGCTCCTTCGGCCAGATCGACAAGATTCTTTGAACGCTCCTGCAAGGATGCGATGACAGGCTCCAGATCAGGGCCGCCGGACACATCCAATGCCAACAGTCGAGCCACCTCATCGACCAGATCAGCCGGTTGCGCTTCGCGCAGGTAATGGCCGTTGAGCCAGTCGAGTTTCTGCTGATCGAAACGGGCGGCGGCCTTACCGACCTGAGCCAGATCGAATAGCTCAATCATTTGCTCGCGGCTGAATACTTCATCATCGCCATGCGACCAGCCCAGGCGGGCCAGATAATTGTTCACCGCATCGGCCAGATAACCCTGTTCGCGGTATTCAGTAATGGCTACCGAACCATGACGCTTGGACATTTTGGCGCCATCCGGGCCGTGAATCAGCGGGATATGGGCAAACTGAGGCATCGGCAGACTGAGCGCCTGATAAAGCTGAATCTGGCGCGGCGTATTGTTCAGATGATCGGAGCCGCGTACCACATGCGTAATGCTCATGGCGGCATCATCAATCACGACGGCCAGATTATAGGTCGGGGTACCATCTGTGCGCAGTAGGATCAGATCATCAAGCTCCGCATTGGGAAAACTGACCGGGCCGAGTACCAGATCATTGACGATAGTTTCGCCTTCATCGGGAGAGCGGAAGCGAATCACATAGGGCTGATCATCTGGCTGGTCGGAGCGATGACGACAACGGCCATCATACATCGGCTTTTT
>CAYUBK010000012.1:0-24449 GCA_964442955.1 uncultured Zetaproteobacteria bacterium
GCGCCGGTGGTCATCTGACCGAGCACCAGTTCCTCGCCGAGACGACCGCCCATCATGATAGAAATCTGATCCAGCAGATAATCCTTATCGTGATTGAACCGATCTTCTTCCGGCATTTGCATGGTAATACCCAGCGCCTGCCCGCGCGGAATAATGCTCACCTTGTGCACCGGGTCAGCAGTTTTTAGGTGTTTGGCGACCAGCGTATGGCCGGCTTCATGATAAGCCGTGGTTTTCTTCTGGTCATCCGAGATGATCATCGAGCGGCGTTCAGTGCCCATCATGACTTTATCTTTGGCGGTTTCAAAGTCAGCGCGGGTGACTTTATCGCGATCATAACGCGCCGCATTCAAAGCGGCTTCATTGACCAGATTGGCCAGATCAGCGCCCGAAAATCCCGGCGTGCCGCGCGCCAGTTCCTTGGCGTTTACATCGCTGGATAATGGTACTTTGCGCATATGCACTTTCAAAATCTGTTCGCGACCAAGCAGATCCGGGCGTGGCACCACCACCTGTCGATCAAAACGACCGGGACGGAGCAGCGCCGGGTCGAGCACATCAGGGCGGTTGGTAGCCGCTACCAGAATGACGCCTTCATTGGACTCAAAACCGTCCATCTCGACCAACATCTGGTTCAGGGTCTGTTCGCGCTCATCGTTGCCGCCGCCAATACCGGCACCGCGATGGCGGCCCATGGCATCGATTTCATCGACAAAGATAATGCACGGTGCATGTTTCTTGGCCTGCTCGAACATATCGCGTACTCGTGATGCACCGACACCGACAAACATTTCAACGAAATCAGAACCGGAGATGGAGAAAAACGGCACTTCAGCTTCGCCGGCAATGGCCCGTGCCAGCAGCGTTTTACCGGTACCCGGCGGGCCGACCAGCAGCATGCCTTTGGGGATTTTGCCGCCAAGGCGGGTGAATTTTGACGGGTCGCGCAGAAATTCAATGACTTCCGTGACTTCCTGTTTTGCCTCATCGCAGCCTGCTACATCTTCAAATGTAGCCCGCGCGGTATCCTGATTGAGTAACTTGGCCTTGCTTTTGCCAAAGCCCATGGCGCCGCCCTTACCGCCGCCCTGCATCTGGCGCATGAAAAACACCCACACGCCAATCAGCAACAGCATCGGGAACCATGAAATCAGCACCGACAGGAAAAACGGCACTTCATCCTTTTCTTTTACATTGACCACCACATGCTGATCCAGCAGGCGCTGAGATAGCGTGGAATCATTCATCGGAATGGTCACGTTGAAATTTTTCAGTTCGCCGGAGGTGTCTCGGTATTGGCCAGCCACCTGATTATCCTTGAGCGTCGCCGTTTCGACCATGCCCTGATCCACTTTCTCAACAAAGGTGGAATACGCCATTTTATCCGCTTTCGGCATTGGTGCAGAAAACATATTAAACAGGCTCATCATCGTCAGTCCGATCACGACCCACAGCAGTACATTCTTACCCATAAATAAACATCCTTTTTCAGTCTTATCTCAATACATGACTCACAAAAAAATACGCCAACATCGGGCAGTTTGCGACATAGTCATGAACAGAGGATTAAATCATAGCCCCGCTTAACATCCATGCGCGTCAGGCCGCACAAACTGCCGTTGCCGGTTGCAGATGCAAGCGTAGATGCAGATAATCAGACTCTCTGTAGAGGCGGCAGCGCGATAAATCAAGCCCTCCACGACCACTTTTGTTCGTCCACGACTCCACCAGTAAAATATGCCGGCGTCCCGGTGTGACACCATCGCCCAATAACTGCGCCATGCATTTTTGCAATGCTCTGGCGCGCACGGCAGGCGTGCTTTGCTTCCATGTTTCCCAGGACAAGCGCAGGCAATAATCGCCGATTCGGGTTAAGTCATGTAATATGACATCCGCCTCATGATCCAGTTGACAGGCGACTCGTTCAGCTTGTACGCGCCATCTGAGAAACAGGGCGTCCGGTGCTTCGCCTTTTTGCAATATGGCAGGGAATAATTGATGACGGATGTGATTGCGCCAGATGCTCATATCGGCATTGCTCGGGTCTTCCATCCATGCAATGCCGGCTGCACGCAAGGCATGGCGCAAATCATGGGCGGCGATATGCAGTAAAGGGCGTACGATGCGCAATTTCCCCATCTGCCTCTCACGAAGCATGCCGCGACAGCCGCCTGCTCCTGCGCCTTGCAATAGACGCATGCATACCGTTTCGGCCTGATCGTCACGGTGATGAGCCAGACACAGGGTGTGGATGCTCTGTTCATGGCTCCATTGCTGGAACAGGGCATGACGGCCCTGACGTGCTTCGGCTTCCCGATTTCGTGTTGATGCAGAAGTCAGGCGGGCGCTGATGAACGGGATATTCCACTGCGCGGCTTGTTCTGCCAGGCATGCTGCCTCCTGCGCGGATGATTCACGCCAGCCGTGATCGACATGCCAGGCATGAACGGAGTAACCGCTAGCCTTTAGCGCCAGCAACAATGCAGTTGAATCTGCCCCGCCAGACCAGCCAACGGCCAGCGTTTCCGGTAAATGCGGCATATCTTCAGCGCTCAACCACGCTTTAAAAACATCAGTATGTTGCTTTGGAAGCATCATGCCCAGCGCATCAGGCCTCGCTCAATAATTACCTGCGTGGCCTGCGTATCTGCATCAAGCAGTTCAAATATATCCGTATCCACGCCGGCCAGGTTGGGCTTGCCAGCCTTGATCAACAGCCATGGTTGTTCGCCTTCGTGCCCGATGCGCTGGATAACCAGTAAATCCAGTCCGCCGGGCGGCAACTGGTAAGCATCCAGAACGCCATCGAGTTCGGCTTTTCGCGGCCTTAAATTTTTGATGGAGGCCTTGTTAGCCAGCGCCGAGGTTAGTTCTGTTATGGCCGATGATGTCAACGCAAATCCTGCATTATGAAGCATTTGCACAGTTCTGCCCTCTACGGTTTTGACTGCCTCAACATTGACGCAGCCTAGGGGCTTCAGATTCTGTTTGGCATTGCGCGCCTGAATCAGACGTTCGACATTATGGTCACGACAGACACCGGCATCGACCTGAGGCACAGCGAAAGAAAATGCAATGCGTTGCTGACCGCGATTTGGATCGTTTAATTCCGCAAACGTCCATTCACCGGTCATATCCACGCACATGGACACAGCCGGCATGGTAACTTCTTCCTGTGCTACGCCTTGTTGATCCAATACACTGACCAGCCACTGCCTGAGTTGGTGGCGCATATCGATAGCAGCTTCTGTCAGCGCTACCACGGAGCCGCGCAGCAAACAGCCGGATGCACAGCAGTTATCCAGAAACACATGTTCGCGGCCATCAATCAGCGATAACACGCCCGGCAAAAACGTAGCGCTTATAAAATTACCGGCATGTTCACCCTGCAAGGTATGCAATCTGGCCAGATATTCAGACCATTCGATTTTCAGGCAAGCCTGTCGTTGCGATAGTGCCTTGCCGCTATGCAATGCTTTGGTGACATCGGGTTGAATAAGCACCAGTTGGCCATCTTTCCATGCTTGTTCCAGCGCGAGATCAGGCGCATCTATACTTCCGCCAGCACTCGAACCGCCACGACGCAAGCCGCTGGCACTGCGTAATCCACTGCCGCTGGATGCCCCGTTTGAGGTTGCACCTGATGTGGTGTTACTCCGCGCAGTTGATTTGGCGGTCTGTACTTTTTTGTCCAGCCATGACGTTTCCGAATGTCGTCGCGCCACTTCGACCTTGATATCTTCATCGAACACCCTGAATGCCATCAGGGTAATATTATCCTGCAACCACGGCTCGCCCACCGCCTTGAGCGCCCTCGCTCCGGCCATGCTCGCCAGCAACCATTTGGCCACCGGAGTCGCCTGATTGGCTTTCAGGTTTTCGACGGCTGAGGCATCGGGCTGAATCTGCCCGGCCAGTAACTGGTCGAGCCGCTTGGCATCCAGTACATAGCCCATCCAGCCGCCAAAGCCGCTATCCATAGCCAGCTTCCACAGCGATAACCGCGCCCAGGTGCGCCGTTGCAAGTGTGCGCCCAGTTTATCTTTGGCCAGCAGTTGTAACATGCCGCCTTCATTATGCATGCCCACTTTGGCGCGCAAATGACGCATGCGCGGTACGATTTCCGGCTCCAGCCCGTAGGCGCGAATAATGCGGCTGTCATCGCCGAGCAGCGTTGTATCTGGCTGATATTGCAAAAAGGCCATGGGTGTGGCCGGCAACATCATGGATTCATAAGTGGCGATACGGGTCACTTCGACGACGCCTTCCAGATAGCGCTTAAGAAAATGCTGCAGCGCCCAGACATATAAGCCGCCCAGCACGCACAGCATCACATGGCTGGTTTTGTCGGCATGTTCATCGGAAAGGTTGCCGACGCCGTCTCGAATCAGCTTTAATAACAATACATTAACCGCTGGCACCCACGGTGCGGCATCGGCCTGATCCTGTCTCCAACCCTGTTCCCACATAACTTCACACACGTTTAACAACGCCGTCGCTCCCTTGGGGTCGGCGCACCAGTGGTGCAATAAATCGCGCGACAAATGCGGATTCTGTTTGCGCAAATACGCCACCATGCGACGCACTTTCTCATCCATATGCGGCAGTTTATGGGCGGATACTTTCTCGCCGCGCACCACATAACGCACCGAATAATCCTGCAATCGACGCAGCGAAGTAGCGATGGCGCGCTTCACATCGGGATGGACGGCATAAGGAATATATTCACGGGCATCCTCGCCGGGCATGCGGATTGGCAATCGGCGCACCTCGACAGCGCAACGATCCGACGGTTGCTCCTGCCTGTTCAGAATGGGCCGGTACCAGCTCCAGCGGAATGAAAAGTAATCAGGTGAAATCATAAGTTGGACAGTTTCCTTATATTGAGGCGGTTAATCAAGATTAAGGAACAATCAAGTTACATGCCATTCTGCGAACTGATAGTATGCCGGCCTATGCGCAAGTTTTTCCTCATACTCCTTCAGCCAGTTGTTGCAATATTCTTATTGCTGCCGGTTTCCGTTGCGGCTGCTGAAATTTCTGTCACGCTACCACCTTTGGCCGGGCTGGTGAAGATGCTGGATAAGCAGGCTGATGTGATGTGTCTGTTGCCTGCCGGGGCCGATCCGCATCACTTTCAACTCACGCCGCGTAAAATCGAGGCGGTGGGGAAAAGCCGTTTGCTGATCCGTGCTTCATTTGATGATGGTGGCTGGCCGTTGCCAGCAAGCCATGCCAATACACTGTCTCTCTGGCCTGGCGTAGCGCATGGCTGGCTGAGTCCCGAATCGGTTCGAATAGCCTTGCCTCTGATTGCCGCCGAACTGACCAAGTTGCATCCGGAACATGCCGATGCCATCGCCACGTCACTGAAACATGCATTGGCTCAAACTGAAACAATTGAACAGTCATGGAGATTAACCCTTGCGAGCGTGAAAAAATCCGGTGTGCTGATGCAGCATCCTGCCTGGCAGGGTTTGATGAAAAGCATGGGTGTACCCGTGCTGGCAGTGCTTGAGTCGGCGCAGCACGGCCATGAACACGGGCCGCACAAACTGGAGCATGCATTATCCACGCTCAATCAACACCCCGGTGCATGGTTGCTGGCCGATAGTGGCCATAGCAACCGGGCGCTGGACTGGCTGGCGCAGCATGCAAGCAAGCCTGTACACCGCATTACCCTGAATGCGCTGGGGGCGTGTGGCATGCCGTGGACTGAATTGATGCAGCACAATATCGAGCGTATTTCCGGGACGCCGTCACCGTGACCTCGCCGGTCGTGCAAATCTCCCATCTCAGTTTCGGGCCGCTCAACAAGCCAATTCTAGATGGCATCAATCTGAAGCTGGAGGCGGGGCATTTTCTTGGCATTGTCGGCCCCAACGGCGCAGGTAAAAGCACGCTGTTGAATATTGTGGCCGGATTAACGCCGCCCGCTGGCGGTCATATCGATCTGTTTGGCCGATGTTTAACCCGCTTCAGTCGTCATAAATTGCTCAGGCAGATCGGATTCCTGCACCAGTTGCATGATCATGCGCCGCGATTGCCCATGCGCGTACGCGATGTCGTGGCTATGGGGTTGGCAGATTATGCCGCGCCGTGGCGGCGTTCACATCATCAGCCCGATATTGATGATGTCTTGAACCTGGTCGATATGGATCATTTGGCCGATGCCGATTTTCGCCACCTCTCCGGCGGCCAGCGCCAACGCGCCCGATTGGCTCGGGCGCTGGTACGCAAACCAAAATTATTGTTGCTGGATGAACCCTCGGCGGCGCTGGACAGCGTTCGACAGGAAAAGCTGTTTCAGTTGTTGCGACGGTTATGCGATGAGGCCGGCATGAGCGTGATCATGGTCGAACACGATATTGCCGCCATCAGTTCGCATGTCGATTCAGTGGCCTGCCTGAACCGCCAGATTCATCATCATGCCATGAAAGGGGAGGATATCCCCGAAGACGTATGGCGTGCGATGTATGGCGACCATATCCATATCATGGCACACGATGCCCACTGCATCGGCTGCGCGCCGAGTGAAGATGAGCATGTAAGTCATGAACATGAGACGCAGATGAACGCAGATGAACGCAGATAAAAAACAAGATCAAAATCCATTGGTGCTGAAAATTGGCGTTTGGTCTTGTATTTGACTTATCTCTGCGTCGATCTGCGTTCATCTGTGCCTGGTTGTTTTCATGAAAGGAGCGCAATACTTTAATCATGATTGAGATGATTTCTGAATTTCTGGCCAGCCCGGTGATGCGTGAGGCGTTATTGCCGGCGTTGTTGATTGGGCTGGTGACTGCTTCGATGTCAGTGATGGTGATGGCGCATCGGTTGTCGTTTCTGACCGTCGGCGTGTCGCATGCTTCGCTGGCGGGTTTGGGCCTGGCGGTTACGTTTTCGTTGCCGTTGCTGCCAACGGCAACCGTATTCGCCGTGCTGATTGCATTGCTGCTGGCGCTGATGCCGAGAAAGAAAGGGATCTCCGAAGATGCCGGAACAGGCATGCTGTTCGCCGGCAGTATGGCGCTGGGTGTGCTGCTGATTTCAACGGCCAACAGCGCCGAGGTGGACTTATTCGGCCTGCTGTTTGGCAATATCCTGACCATGTCGCCGATTGATCTGCGGTGGTTATACCTGATGTCCGGTCTGATTCCTGTCATGTTCTTTCTGGCGGCGCGGGCATGGTGGAGCATTGCATTCGATGCAGTCACAGCTGAAGCATCTGGTTTGCCTGTGTCTGCACTCAGGTTATTGCTCTACGGGCTGGTCGGACTGACTGTGATTTTGTGTGTCAAGCTGGCTGGTATCGTATTGACCGCGGGGCTGATGATTCTGCCTGCCGCCTGCGCCTGGTTCTGGGGGCGCTCGTTGTTCAGCCTGTGGTTGCTATCGGTGCTGTTTTCACTGACCGGCACGCTGGCTGGCTTGTTCTGGTCTTATATCTATGAATGGCCTTCCGGCGCGACGGTTGTGCTGGCACTATGCGCGCTGTTTGTGATGAGCTGGAGTTTAAATTGGGGGAAGTCATGTTTGATGAAGTCGTAGGAACGCATCATGGGTAAACGCCTACAAGGTGTAAAAGCAGGGATTATGATCCGCATGCTGGCTAGCGCTTATGACGGCCTGATTCTGTTTGGTCTGTGTTTTCTGGCTTTTGTACCGCTAACAGCGGCTGAACAGAGCCTGGGTGAAGCGCCGCACTGGCTGAAAGGCGCATTGATACTGGCGATCTCCTTCGCTTATTTTGTCGGATTCTGGGTCAAGGGCGGCGCCACGACCGGCATGCGTCCATGGAAATTAAGGGTTGCGATGAAAGATAGCGGCGATCCCTTATCATGGTCTGCCGCATCAGTGCGTTATGCCGGACTGATGCTGACCTGGTTATCACTGGGCATGACAATCTGGTATGTGATTACCAACGATACCGGCCACTTTTTGTTTTTTATCGCCGCCACCATTCCGGCGCTGAGTATGCTGGTGATGGCCATCAGCTCCGACCGATCCACCCTGCACGACTTGATGTCATCCACCGGTATTTTTAAGATATCAGTTTAGTGTTCGGGGAGTCACTAAATCTCGCCGCAAATGACGCGGTTCCGGCCTGCTTCTTTGGCTGCATACAGCGCTTGATCCGCAGCCAGTAATAATGCCTCCGGCTGATGCCTTATCATCGGAGCTACGGTTGCAGCGCCCATGCTGATGGAAACACAATCGTGCACATCTGATTTTTCATGCGGCAGTTGTAAATCAAGCACGGCCCGACGCACCTTCTCCGCTATTTTGATTGCGCCGCGTGCATGCGTACCGGGCAGCAGGATGACAAATTCCTCACCACCATAACGAGCCACCAGGTCGGTAGGGCGGTGCATCGCTTTGCGCATGCAGGATGTCACCAGCTTCAGGCACTCATCACCCGGTTGATGGCCATAGCTATCGTTGTATAATTTAAAATAATCCACATCGCACATAATCAGTGATAACGGTTCGGTTTCACGCATCGCACGCCGCCATTCACGGTCAAATACGGTGTCGAAATAACGACGGTTGGCGATGCCGGTTAAGCCGTCCAGTGAAGATAAACGCTCCAGTTCAAGATTGGCTGCCGCCAGCTTCTGTTTTTCTTTCTGCAACGCTTTCAGGGCCGATTCGCGCTCCAGATGTTCGACATAGACGCGACTGTGATGACGAATGCGGGCAATCAGCTCAACCGGATGCGGCATTTTGACAATATAATCATCTGCACCACGCTGAAATGCATCCGCCTTCACTTCCGCAGTGCTGGTGCCGGACAGCATAATCACCGGCACATCGGCAATGGCAGGGTGACGGCGATATTCAGCCAGCAAATCCAGCCCGTTAATATCCGGCATATTGATATCCTGCAAGATGACAGTGGGGCCAAGATGCTCGGCGGTTGCAATCGCCTTTAAACCTTCATAACAGGAGTGGACCTCGATATCGGGGGCATCCGCAAGCATTTTACGCATGCCCTTGTGGACAAATTGCTGCTCATCGACAAGCAGCAGTATGGGTTGGATGTCCGTCATGAAGGTTTGCTAAGCAAGATAGATGCCGTAATCATGTTAACATGAAACAAACCATGCGCGTTAGGATAACCATGGTGCGGTCACGCTGCGTTGCTGTTCAAACTGCCTGATTGCATCGGCTTGTGTCAGTGTCAGACCGATATCATCCAGGCCGTTGAGCAGGCAATGTCTGCGGAAAGCATCCACTTCAAAAGTAATTGATTCACCGGATGGCGTGGTCACTGTTTGAGTAGGCAAATCGATATTCAGTCGATAGCCCTCACTGGCTGCGCACTCAACAAACAAACGATCCATAACCTCATCCGCTAACACGATCGGAAGAATGCCGTTTTTGAAGCAATTGTTGAAAAAGATATCTGCGAAGCTCGGCGCAATCACGCAGGCAAAACCGTAATCCAGAATGGCCCATGGCGCATGTTCGCGAGATGAACCACAGCCGAAGTTTTCGCGCGCCAGCAAAACCTGTGCGCCCTGATAGCGCTGTTGATTGAGCACGAAATCAGCCCGTTTCGGGCGGTTGGTACAATCCATCTCCGGTTCACCGCGATCCTCATAGCGCCATTCATCAAACAGGAACGGACCGTAGCCGGTGCGCTTGATGCTTTTCAGAAACTGCTTGGGAATAATTGCATCGGTATCGACATTGGCGCGATCCATCGGTGCGACTAAACCATTCAATGTTGTAAATGCTTGCATGTTTGTTCTCCTTCGGAGGTAAGGGGTAAAGTGTCAGGGGTGAGGAGGGGGCGATTGTGTTCCTTACGCCTTACCCCCAGCTTCTGATGTCCACAAAATGGCCGGCGATGGCTGCTGCTGCGGCCATGGCCGGACTGACCAGATGGGTGCGTCCGCCCATGCCTTGCCGTCCTTCAAAATTGCGGTTGGAAGTAGAAGCGCAACGCTCGCCCGGCTCTAGCCGATCCGCAT
This sequence comes from uncultured Zetaproteobacteria bacterium, assembly GCA_964442955.1. Lineage (GTDB taxonomy): Bacteria > Pseudomonadota > Zetaproteobacteria > Mariprofundales > Mariprofundaceae > Mariprofundus. The sequence goes on from CAYUBK010000012.1 coordinate 9,981, forward strand.
TCATGGCCAGACACATCGAGCAACCCGGTTCGCGCCATTCAAAGCCTGCATTGCGGAACACGACATCCAGACCTTCCGCCTCGGCCTGTTGCTTGACGAGGCCGGAGCCCGGCACGGCCAGCGCCAGTTTGATGTTGTTTGCAACCTGCCTGCCTTTAACCATGGCGGCGGCTTCACGAAAATCTTCGATGCGGCCATTGGTGCAGGAGCCGATAAATACTTTATCGACTGCAACTTCCTGTATCGGCGTGCCGGCCTGCAAATCCATATATGCCAGCGCCCGCTGCCACCCTTCTCGCTGCACATCATCTCTGGCGTCATCCGGGTTCGGAATGGCTGCTGTCACCGGCAATTCCATTTCAGGACTGGTTCCCCAGCTAACCTGCGGCGCAATATCAGCAGTCTGAAATGTCAGTTCCTTGTCAAACTGCGCATCGGCGTCGGAATGCAATGTGACCCATGCCGCCACTGCCTTTTCCCACACATCGCCGGACGGTGCATAAGGACGCCCTTTGACATAATCAATCGTGACTTCATCGACGGCCACCATGCCGCAACGCGCTCCGGCCTCAATGGCCATATTGCACAGCGTCATACGTCCTTCCATGGACAGCGATCGAATAGCTTCACCGGCAAACTCGAGCGCGTAACCGGTTCCGCCCGCCGTACCAATTTGCCCGATAATATACAGCGCCACATCCTTGCCGGTGATGCCCTGAGACAATGCACCTTCTACATTGATGCGCATCACCTGTGGTTTTTTCTGAATCAGGCACTGGGTGGCCAGCACATGCTCAACTTCGGAGGTGCCGATGCCCATGGCAATCGAGCCGAATGCGCCATGCGTGGAGGTATGTGAATCGCCGCAAACCACCGTCATGCCGGGCAAAATCAAGCCCTGTTCCGGCCCCATAACATGCACCACGCCCTGACGGATATCGCCCAGCCCGAATTCTGTAATGCCGAATTCCGCACAATTATTATCGAGCGCTTCCACCTGCGTACGAGAGACCGGATCGGTAATGCCTGCATCGCGATTGGTGGTCGGTACATTATGATCGGGCGTAGCGACCGATGCACTGACGCGCCACGGCTTGCGTCCGGAGAGCCTTAAACCTTCAAAAGCCTGCGGGCTGGTTACTTCATGCACGAGTTGGCGATCGATATACAACAGCGTCGAACCATCGTCATTTTGCTTGACGATATGTTGTTCCCACACTTTATCGAATAATGTCTGCGCCATCGGAAAATCCTGCCTTTTCACTCAAAGTGCGGGCAGTGTAGCCATTTTGCCCGTTCGACGCGAATTCTTGTACGATAAAAGCCGTTGAACCGCAGATGCCCCAGGGCACTTTCTCTCTTGCAAGCTCGATTCACCTTGTGGACGCAGATACACGCAGATGAGAGTCAAGGTCAAAAGCATTCATCTCAAGTATAAAACAATTCGCTGTGTTTATGGCGGTTAAAGCCTATAAATTGCTTTATTTGTTGTTCTTATCCGCGTGTATCTGCGTCCATCTGCGGTTTGCCTGAAAGTCTTTCATGTCCAAAATTGCATTTGGCGGCTCCACAGCTATCCTGCGCATTCTTGCAGATTACGGGAGGAGATGATGTCCATCAAATCGGATAAGTGGATTCGCAAAATGGCCAATGAGCAGCGTATGATTGAACCGTTTGTCGATGGCCAGATTAAAAAGAAAGAAGATGGCACGGGTATTGTCTCCTACGGGCTGTCCTCCTATGGTTATGATGTGCGCTGCTCAGACGAGTTCAAGATATTTACCAATATCAATTCAGCCATTGTAGACCCCAAAGATTTTTGCCCGACCTCCTTTGTCGACATCAAATCCGATGTCTGCATTATTCCGCCCAATTCATTCGCGCTGGCCCGGACGGTTGAATATATGCGCATTCCGCGTTCCGTGCTGACGATTTGCCTGGGAAAATCGACTTATGCGCGATGCGGCATTATCGTCAATGTCACCCCGCTGGAACCGGAATGGGAAGGGCATGTGACACTGGAGTTTTCCAATACCACGCCGTTGCCGGCCAAGATTTATGCCGGAGAAGGCGTGGCGCAGTTCCTGTTCCTTGAATCCGATGAAGAATGTGAAACTTCTTATAAAGACAAGGCTGGCAAATATCAGGGGCAGACCGGCGTCACGGTGCCAAGGCTGTAGTATGAAATTATCTGACATTTTATCCCGCGCTGACAAACCGTTGATCTCCTGCGAGTTCTTTCCTCCCAAGACCGACAAGGGCGAGGAAAACCTGTGGAACTGCCTGAATGAATTGCGCAGCATCAACCCGGCATATATTTCTGTCACCTACGGGGCTGGTGGAACCACGCAGGATCGCACCAGAGGTATCGTCACCCGCATCAAGGATGAAACCGGCTTGTCGCCGGTTGCTCACCTGACCTGTGTCGGTGCCAGTAAAGATGAGTTGGCTGAATTGCTGGCCGATTATCGTGCTGCCGGCATAGAAAATATTCTGGCGCTCAGAGGCGATGCGCCAGCCGGTATGGATCGCTTTGAAGCTGTATCCGGCGGTTTTTCCCATGCTACGGATCTGATCGCATTTCTAAGAGAGCAGGGTGATTTTTCCATTGCCTGCGCGACGTATCCGGAAGGGCACCCTGAGTCCAAAGGCGGTGTGGCGGATGACATCCGCTATCTGAAAATAAAACAGGATAACGGTGCCGATGCCGCTGTGACCCAGTATTTCTTTGATAACGATACATTCTTCCGGTTTCGAGATGCATGCCGCTCGTCGGGCATTACGCTGCCGATTATTCCGGGCATCATGCCGATCGGTAATTTTGACCAGATTGTACGCTTCTCATCCATGTGCGGTGCGGGTATTCCTGATTGGTTGCGCGAACAAATGGAGCCGATCAAGGATGATCTGGAAGCCGTCAAAGCGCTCGGTATTAAATTGGCCGCAAAGCAGTGTCGTGAACTATTACAGGCCGGCGTGCCCGGATTGCATTTCTATACCCTGAATAAGTCCGAAGCGACCATCGCCATTCGCAACCAACTCACCGATTTATTGTGATGTCCGGAGCAGGCTAAACAACATGCTCTGGCAGTTTCTATCGCGCAACATGGCCATTCTGACGCTGGGTTGCGCGATCATCGCCTATGTTTATCCGCCCGCATTTCTAATTTTCAGAGATTATTTTCTATGGTTTTTTGCGGCGACCATGTTTGCGCTCGGCGTGGTACTCAAACCGGATGAAGCGCGTTCCGCCTTGTCCCGCCCGTCGCAGATTAGTCTGGGTGTGTTATGCCAGTATTCGATTATGCCGTTGTTGGGTTTTGCCGCCGCCAGTTTTGCTGTCTGGCAAGGGGTCGAGCCCATGTTGGCGCTCGGATTCATTATTGTCGGGTGCGCGCCCGGCGCGATGGCATCCAATGTCATTACTTTTCTTGCTGGCGGCGCAGTTGCATTCTCCATTGCCATGACCATGGTGGCGACTATGCTCTCGCCTCTGCTTACACCTGTGATGGTGGAACTGCTCGGTAGTGCTTATATGGATATTCCATTCTGGCCTATGATGCTGACGATTTTGTGGACAGTCGTGGCGCCATTGCTGCTGGGCATGGCTCTGCGTACGCAGATTGGTAAATACATCGTTCAGGCTGAACTGATTGCACCCGGCATCGCATCGATTGCCATTATTATTATCTGTAGTTATGCCGTAGCCGCCAATCATGATCGTATTGCCGATACCCCGATACTGGTCATGATGCTGGTGATTCTGCTCAATGGCTTGGGCTATGCGCTGGGGTGGGGTGCTGCAAAGCTATTTCACTTTAATTACAGTTATAAAATCACCCTGAGTATTGAAATCGGCATGCAGAATGCAGGCTTGGGCGTGGCTCTGGCGTTGAAGCACTTTCAGCCGGAAACAGCCTTACCCGGCGCACTATTTGCTGTCTGGTGTATTATTACTGCGGCAGCAATGACCCGATACATGCATAAAAAAACAGATCCGATTGCCGCAGCGGTTTAACTTGTTTTTATGCTGTTGTTCTATTCTGCTTAGTCGCCGATAATATGCACAATAATTTTATTTTTCGGGTAGGGGCTGGCACCTTTGCGCAAGGCGATATTCCCTCTTGTCATTGAAGCCAGTGATTTTACCAGTTTTTCGGCTACAGTTTTATAAGCTGCATGATAGAAAAACACAGTGGTCGACCGAGAAAGACCCATGCCTGCAGGGCGCGAAGGAAATTTTGGTTTAAAACCATCCTTGCCCATGGCCTCGCCAAGGCTCTGTTGCAATGAAGGCGCAATGCGCTGCGTATAGACATCCAGATCGGATGCAGCAATCAGTGCGGTCAGATCAGCCAAAGTTGGTTTCGGTGTTTTGGCCTTTGCAACGCCATGTTTCTTCTTTGCTGCTTTCAATGATGCCTTGGCGCTGACGAGTTTATTATCCATCCTTCTGATTTGATTTTCCAGTTCATTGATTCTGACCTTGGCATCAGCCAATGCTTCACTGAGTCTGCCACTTTCTTTCTTCACTATCTGTTGGTTTTTAATGGCAAACTCGGCATCAACCAATTGCTTGATCGTTTTTACCTTGATATCAGTAATATCATTTTTGGCCAGTTGAAGCTGGTCCCGGGTATCCCTTAAGCTGCTTTCAAGATTGGTCAGATTGTTTTGTCGGTAGTTCACCACGCCAGAGGTGATTGACAAAATAAGCGCAGTGATGGCAATAACCATGGGGAAAGAACGGTCAGTTTTCACTGTGCTTTCTTGTAAAGAATTTTCCGACATCTGTGTCCCTCCGCTCGCAGTGAAGCAAGTCTGTAATGCTTACCTGTTTGTGCTAAAAAAAATAGCCCGGAGCAGAGCCGGGCTATTTCTGACTATGAGTTGTGTTAGTTGCTTACCAGATGAATCTCAGATCTGCGGTTTCTCTGACGTCCTGCATCTGTTGTGTTGTCTGCTACATAGCTGGTGGCACCAAAACCTTCAGCACGTACGATTTCCTGAGGAAGTCCGGCAGCAACCAGAGTGTCTGCAACATTTTGCGCGCGTGCCTGACTCAAGGCCAGATTGGTTTTATAAGGGTGACGCGATTTGTGACGGTGGCCTGGATACCCACCGATGGGTTCATCATCAGTATAGCCACGCACTTCGATTTGCTGCATGCGCGGCTTGGACAGGAATTTTTCAGCCAGCCGTTTCAAAGCCTGACGTGACTGACGCGTTAACTCCATGTAACCGGAACGGAATGACACCGTTACCCATAGCCTGTCTTTGGGGATAGCCTGTTCAGCTTGCTGGCGGGCTTCTTCTTCAGCTTTGAGTTGAGCAAGTTTCTGCGTTTTCTGGTCTGCAATATCCTGATTTAACTGTTTCAACGAACTGCGTAAATCAGCAATTTCCGAGCCCAGTTGCTCGTTTTCCTGTGCCAGCTGATCCTTGCTCGAAGCTGAAGTGACATCCGGCTCGGCCGGACCAAAAATAGCGTCTACGGTGCTGCAAGATGAAACCATTAGCATCAATGCAAGCAAGACAAACCTTAATTTGTACATAGAGTACTCCCTGTAAAAAAACCCTGACGTCAGAATCGTAGTTGAAAACCCTGATGCCGGCAAGATATTTCTTCAATACCTGTGGGGTTTTGCCTCGATTCATTAATAAATCATATTAAGTATTTGGCGGTTCATGTTAATATGCCTGCCTGTTTGAGGTCAATGGGAAATTGGCTTCCGTCCTGTGGCTTGTCATCAGGAGTTGTGATTTGGCATCATCAGGGATTAATTTCAGGTAGAAGTGGTGCACAGATGTTTTCAAAATACATGCAAGTGATTATGGTTGTGCTGGAGATGGAGACTAAACTATGAGAACCATATTTGTCATCGTAATGCTGTTTGGCTGGCTAGGCTCTGTTCAAGCTGAAACACGTTATATTGTCGATCAGGCCAAGCTACCTATGCGATCAGGCCAGAGTACAGGTCATGCGATTGTGCGTATGCTGCCCAGTGGCACAGCTGTTAAGGTCTTGGGGCAGTCCGAAACCGGCTATACACATATTCGTATCAGCAGTGGCAAAGAGGGCTGGATACTCAGCAGATATTTGATGAAGGAACCTGCAGCACGAAGCCGCCTGATCTGGGCTGAAAAAGAGTTAAGTAAATTGCATAAACTGGAGCAAAAGAAACAAGCGCTTGAGAATGAACGCGCTCAACTCGAGTCCGATAACAAACAGTTACAGAATGATCTTGCTCGCATCCGTAAAACTGCAGCCAACGCGGTTGCTGTCGCTGATGAAAATGATGCTTTGAAGGTGAAGGCTGCGCGGGCAGAGCAGGCATTTGAATCACTGCAGTTGGAGACCCGCGATATCAGAAACGGTGCACAACAGCGCTGGTTTATGCTCGGTGGTGGTGCAATTCTACTGGGGATATTGTTGGGTCTGATATTGCCGCGATTAAAATTTCGCCGTAAAGATCGCTGGGGAAGGTATTAATACAGACTTTTTAACAGAGAGGTTCTGGCCTGAACGCCGCTTTGGGTTAGCATTCGGACATGGCTATCATCAATCGCCGGGCGCGGCATGAATATCATATACTCGAAAACTTTGAGGCGGGCATGATTCTGACCGGCCCGGAAGTCAAATCGATTCGGCTCGGGCAGGCTAATTTAGCCGAAGCGCACTGCATTATACGAAATAATCGTGTGTTACTGGTTGGCTGCCATATCAGTCCGTACAAACCGGCCGCCATGAACAACCCGGGCGATCCGGCCAGAACACGCGAGTTACTGTTGAAAAAACACGAGGTGGAGCGCCTGATGGGCAAATTAAAGGAGCAGGGTTTGACGTTGGTGCCGTTAAAACTCTATTTCAATGCCCGTAACTATGCCAAGTTGGAAATTGGGCTGGCGCGTGGTAAAAAGATGCATGATAAACGGCGTGACTTGAAAGAGCGTGACGTCAAACGCGATCTCCAACGCCGCTACAAAGTTTAACGCAGTTTTATCACGAACCATTTTTTCACGAACTGTTATATCAGGAACATAGTGGTCATCAGTCTGAGGCTGTAGCGTTTGCCCATGTTCAATATTCTGCTTGGCATGTCTGCCATTATTCTGATCGGTATCGGCTGGCGTCTGTTGTTGGGCCAAAAATCGGCTGAAACCATCCGTTCTCACCTGGCTCAAGCCGTTTACCATATTTTTCTGCCGGCGCTGGTGCTGCATGTGTTGTGGCAAGCGCCGGTTGATATGAACACGATTCGTATACCGCTGGTGGCTGCGTTATCTGTATTATTATCGCTGCTGGCGGCTTTTTTACTATATGGCAATGGCAAACTGGTGGCTGCTTTTTTGCCAGGCAAGACCAATAAAATGGTAGGCGCGCTGTTGCTGGCATCGGCCTTTGGCAATTTCTCTTATCTGGGACTGCCGGTACTGAGCCAGACGTTTGGCGAGTGGGCGCAAGTGATAGCCATTCAGTTCGACCTGCTGGCAAGCACGCCGATTTTATTTACTGTCGGCATTATTCTGGCCCGCTTTTACGGCAGCGCCGGTGAAGGCAAACATGTACTACTGACCCTGTTTCAGGTTCCTCCCATATGGGCTGCAGTGGCTGGCTTGTTGCTCAGTGTGTTCGCCATACCAATGCCGGCATGGCTGGATACGGCGCTGTCTTCGCTGGCGGCAGCCGTGGTACCGTTGATGCTGTTATCCGTTGGCATGGCGCTGCGCTGGCAATCCGGTTGGGCGGCGAGGATTCCAGTGCTGCTACCGGTACTGATGATCCAGTTAATATTAATGCCGCTAATCGCGTGGGGCGCATCCATTGGGGTGGGCATGCCCGATACATTGCTACCCCCGAGCGTGGTGGAAGCAGCCATGCCGACTATGGTGCTGGGGTTGGTCGTGTGTGATCGGTTCAAACTCGATGTGGCGCTGTATGCCGAAGCGGTGACGCTGACGACCGTACTGTCACTGTTTACATTGCCGTTATGGTTGCAGATGGTGTCCTGATCTAGCATAGCCGAGTCAAACAAGCTTGAATCGCAGCATTTCATTGGGGAAAGTCAAAACAACAAGTATTGAAAATAGTGGGCGTTGCAAAACTTGCTCCACTATCTGACTTCATGTCTTTATTCTGATTTTACTCTGTGTAACCTGTGGTGCAATGCCTTTGGCGGCATTGTGAATCATCATCTTGGGGGGGGGAGACATGGCTGAATGGATCGATGTTGCGGAGTTGAGCGAGATGCCGCCTGGCAGTCGTAACGTTGTGAATACGCCGTATTGCGAAATCGCTGTATTCAATCTCGACGGCGATTTTTTCGCCATTGAAGATGTGTGCACACATGACGGCGGCGAACTGGCCACTGGCCTCTGCGAGGGCGATCAGATTATCTGTCCACGCCACGGCGCCCGATTCTGCATTCGTGATGGCCGGGCTCTGACTCCGCCGGCCTATGAAGATATCGATACGTTTCCGGTAAGAGTGGAAAACAATATGGTCCAAGTTGATATTGCCGACTGATGAATGCACGCAATACTGAAAATCCATCGAAGAAATCACCCTGCATTACTTGCAAACACTATGTCATCACTTGGGATAAGCGACTCCCGTACGGTTGCAAAGCATTCGGATTTAAATCTGCTATACTGCCGTGTAATGATGTCCGGGTTGCTTCAAATATCGACTGCCTTAAATACGAGGCTAAATCTGTCCCTGTCTGAATTGGCTATATAGACGCTATGGCGATGACATGGATTGCAAAGGTAAAGGAGCGTTTGCGCAATCGTTCGGATAGCGAGCATGAGCAGGCTGCTTTTCGGCTGTTGATTTCAAGTGCTTTGTTTGTTTATTTCATTGTCGCAGGCCCCGTGCTTGCAGTGTATATCAATGCGGCTTATCTGATTTACGCCATGGCGCTTTTTGCATGGATTATCATGTTCCCCGAGACAAACCCTCCACGCAGAATATTGGGGGCCACAACTGATATCGCCGTGGTTTCCTGTGGCATTATTCTGGTGAATGGTGAGGCCGCACTGGTGCTGGTCTCTGTTTACCTCTGGATTATTACCGGTAACGGGTTTCGCTATGGTGTGAAATATTTGCTTTATGCAGCCATGCTGTCGCTGATTATTTTTATTGGCATCGCTATATTCCAACCATTCTGGCGCGAACATTTGCACTTGGTGGCCAGTGTTATCATTATCATTTCTGTGGTGCCTTTGTTTATGGTCAGCCTGATTCATAAGCTGAATAAGGCCGTTGAAGCAGCCGATGCGGCCAATCAGGCAAAATCCATCTTCATTGCCAATATGAGCCATGAGCTGCGCACGCCACTCAATGGCATTATCGGTATGAATGATCTGGCTATGAATTCAAACCTGAACCAGGAGCAGCATCACTTTGCGCTTGTCATTAAGGAATCGGCATACTATCTGCTGGATTTGGTCGATCAAATTCTGGATATGTCCAAAATCGAGGCGGGCAAACTGGAGCTGACGCGTGAATCATTTGATCTGCATCGCTTGATGCATGGCGTAGTCGGCATGTTTGAAGCGCAGGCTATAGAAAAAGGTATTCGGGTGAATTTACAACTGGCCCCTGAAGCGCCTGATGCGTTGATGGGTGACCCGAAACGGCTAAAACAAATACTGGCCAATATCATTGGTAATGCTGTGAAATTTACACAGCAGGGCGGTGTAGAGGTCACGGTGGAATGGAATAAAGCCAGCCGTCATTCAGCACTGTTGCGTTTTTATGTTTGCGATACCGGAATCGGCATGTCCGAACAGGAACAGGCGATGGTCTTCGAGCGCTTCACGCAGGCCGACAGCAATATTACACGCCGATTTGGCGGTAGCGGGCTGGGTACGACGATTGCAAAAAACCTGACTGAATTGATGGGTGGACATATCAGCCTTGAGAGTAAATCAGGTGAGGGCACTGCTTTTTGCCTTGAAATACCCTTTGATTTAGCCGCTTCCGATAGTGTTGATGCGTATCGTTCAGTCGAAACCACCCCCTTGCGCACTACCTTCAAACCATTACACATCTTTGTGGCAGAAGATAATCCGGTAAATCAGCAAGTGATCCAGACTATTCTCGAACAGGCAGGTCATCGGGTTCAACTGGTCGATGACGGCAGACAGGCGCTGGATGCCTTGGGTGGCGGTCACGCCTTTGATCTGATTCTGCTGGATATGCATATGCCCGGTGCAAGCGGCCTGGATGTGCTCAGACAATTTCGAGCAATGGATTCGGATACGCCCGTGTTAATGCTCAGCGCCGATGCGTTGCAGAGCACTATTGAGGAATGTATACGAGCCGGGGCAAATGATTATATGACCAAGCCGATTAAGATGGCGGCCTTATTGGATAAGGTGGCTCGGTTTGCGGGTTATGATGATGTGCCGCATCATGCTGATATTGCTTCTGAAGTCGAATCTGATTCGATGCTAAACGAAGATGTGCTTGAAGATCTCTTTATGCTGATTGATTCGCCCCAAAAGCAAAGGAAACTACTCCAAACATTTGAAGCCAATGGAAAAGAACGTCTAACCCATCTGCAGAGATATGCCAGCAAAGGGCAAACCGGCGAATTTCTGGATATTGTGCACGGACTCAAGGGCAGCGCGGCTACATTGGGCATGCGGATTATCGTTTCCAGATGCATTGCCGCTGAACAGGAACGGGGCAATCTGGACAGGGAACTCATGATGCAACAGGTAAAGGAAATGAAACACGCATTTCAGCAAGGCTGTTCAGCGCTGGCCGCCTATGTGGAAAAGAGCGCTAGTTACGCCGGTTGATAAACGTGCCGGGCTGGAATCAGTTCGACTTGTCGTTGTTTTTGTTTTTATCTGTTCGATTCATGCACCAAGCCATGTAGACTTACCCCATGCCTAAGCCACAAACTTACACCAGCGCAGCCCAATGGCATGATGCTGCCATGCAACGAGAGAGCCTGATTGACGCAGCCGAATCCGGTCAGCGCCGTGCAATTTCGGATGCCCATAATCAACAGCATGGCATCAGCGATGCAGACACGCTGGCCGACCAGCAACTCTATATTCTAGGCAAGGTGGATCTGGAAGAATATCAGGACTATCTGCTGTTTAAACATTCGAACCCGCCCGCCTGAAATACTGACTTAACATGTCTGAAATCGACTTGTCCCTGTTGATGTTTGGCCTTGCGGTTGGACTGGCAGCGGCAGCAATGGCAGGCACGCTGGCCGGTTTGGCGGGCGTAGGCGGCGGCTTGATTTATGCGCCCGTATTTTACGCTCTGATGCCCGGTGACAGTCATGGTGTGGCAGTGCCGGTGTTTGCCAGTCTGGTTGCTGTCATCCTCACCGGCTTCTTTTCCAGCCGCGCTCACTGGCGACTCGGGCATATTGATATTCAGACTGCAAACCATTTGCTGCCCGGCCTGATCATCGGCGCAGGGTTGGGCTTATGGTACACATTGCGCCTGCCCGAAGTATGGGTGTTACTGGCTTTGGCTGCTTTGGATGCCTGGATTGCCTTCGATTATGGCCGTAAACCGAAAACTGGTTCGGCTGGCAAGCTGCCGTTAGCCCTGTTCTCCGGCCCGATTGGTTTTGCTTCCGGTGCGCTTGGCATTGGCGGTGGCACCATGCTGGTTCCCTTGTTGCGCCGTATTGTGGCGCTGCGTTTCGCCGTTGGTACATCGGCGCTGTGCGGATTGCTGATGGCGCTTGGCGCGGTCGCCATCAATATACTGATGGAGGATAGTTGGCGCGATGTGCTGGCCGGCCAATTATCGTTTCTGCTCGGCGCATGGGTTGGTATCGTGCTTATTCTCCCCGCCAGCACCGGCTGGTCGGCAAAACTACATGCCATGCTACCGGAACAAACCCTGCGCCTGATTCTCAGAGCTGTGTTTATTTTATTATCTGCCAGTTTGATCATTGCAGCATCACTTTTATCTGCATAACGGGCGGCGTAAGCGATCAGGCTAGCGGACTGCCCGGCCGCTGCCACGGGATAGCGTCCTGAGATTCGATGGCCACGCGCATCACTAAGCCCAGCGCGGCCAACATGGTGACCAGCGCCGAACCCCCATAACTGATAAACGGCAGGGGCAGACCGACGACAGGAAACAATCCGGATACCATGCCGATATTGACAGTGATATACAGTGTGAAAATCGCAGCAATACCAACACACAACATTGAAGCAAAGCGGTTATGCGCCCGGTGGCCGATAAACAGAATGCGGGAAATCAGCACTGCATACAGAAGCAGTAGCAAGGCGACTGCGATAAAGCCTCCTTCTTCGGCCAATACGGAGAAGATGAAATCGGTGTGCTGTTCAGGCAGAAAATGCAAGCGGGCCTGCGTTCCCTGTAGAAAGCCTTTGCCGAACAAGCCACCGGAGCCAATAGCGATGGTGGATTGAATTACATGATAGCCTGCGCCCAGCGGATCGGATTGAGGATCGAGCAAGGTGAGTACCCGTTGTTTTTGATAATCATGCATGAAATGCCATAACACAGGCAACGAGGCAATGCCGCCGGCAACCGCCAGAAACAACAACCGCCACGGCAATCCTGCTGCAATAATCATGGCTGTAGCCGCAAACAGCAATACCAGCGTGGTGCCCAAATCAGGCTGGATGATAATCAACCCGGCCGGAACAGCGGCCATCAGTAGTGGTGCGCCAATCTCAATCAATCCCCTGGCTTCGCGGCTGGCAAACCAATTGGCCAGCACAAAAATTAAAGCCCATTTCATGATTTCAGAGGGTTGCAGGCTGGCAACGCCCAAATCCAGCCAGCGCCGAGCCCCCATATGCACATCGCCAATGATGGGAACAAGTGCCAGTAACAACAGCGCAATGCCAAACATCGGCCAGCACGCCAGTCCCAGCAGCCTGAGTGGAAGAAAACACAGTGCTCCAAATACTGCCATGCCAACCGCCCAGAAAATCGCCTGTTTGTGCCACAAGCCGGTATCGCCCTGATGCACCGCAGCATAAAGAACAATCATGCCCAGCACGGCCAGACTGAGCAGGCTGGCCAGCAGAATCCAGTCGAGCGATCGAAACATGCGAATCATTGTGATTGCACCATAGCTGTGGCTTGTTTCTTCGCCATAGCTTCAATGATTGCCGCTGCGACCGGGCCGGCTGCGCTGCCGCCATGGCCGCCATGCTCGACAAATACAGCAATCGCAATTTGCGGATGTTTAAACGGCGCATAGCCCATGAACCATGCATGATCTTTGTGGCGTCGCAGCATTTCTGCGTTGCTGATTCCTTTTTCATCACGCTGAGACATTTTGACGACCTGCGCGGTTCCGGTTTTGCCTGCTGCCGTCCATGTGGCATTCGATAATACCCTGTGCGCCGTACCATGCGGGTCGGCCACGACCGCACGCATGGCTTTTTGAATCTTGCGCAAATGTTTCGGATTAACATCAACCTGATGCAGTACCTCGGCAGGGCGGTTGGCCAGTAATTGGGGCTTAAGCACTTTGCCGCCATTGGCAATGGCGGCAGCCAGCCGTGCAATCTGTAGCGGTGTGGTGGTCAGAGAGCCCTGACCAATGGCAGTAATCATGGTCTCACCCCGAAACCATTTTTTTCGTTTGGAATGACTGTTTTTGATGGCTGCCATCATATACGGGCTGTGGGTCGGGATAATGCCGCGCGATTCCGGTGGCAGGTCGATTTGCGTTTTTTCGCCTAAACCCCATTCTCCGGCCGCATCGGAAATTGCCGCCATGCCAAGCTTATCGCCCAATTCATAAAAATAGACGTCACAGGATTGAATCAGCGCCGTGCGCAGGGTTACTTTTCCATGGCCCCAGTGTTTCCAGCAATGCAGTTTTCTGTCGGCAAGCTCCAGATAGCCGGGGCAAGTCGTGCTGCCTCTGGCTAAACGGATACCATGTTTCAGGCCAGCTAAGCCTGTGACCAGTTTGAATGTGGAGGCGGGCGGATAGGCTGCCTGGGTGGCGCGATTCAACAGCGGTTTTTCAGGATTGTTCAACCATGACTGCCATTGCTGGGTTTCCAATCCGGTGATGAAACGATTAGTGTCGTAGCCGGGCTTACTTAACATGGCAATAACACCGCCGGTATTCACATCCAATACTACGACGGCGCCGGTACGATCACCCAGCGCATTGGAAGCAGCTTGCTGTACATCCACATCCAGCGCCAACTGAATCTGATCACCCATGACCGGCGGCGTCCGATTGACCACAGCAACACGCCTGCCACGCGAATCAACCTCTTCGCGCTGATGCCCAGGAGACCCATGCAGCACAGCCTCAAACGATTTTTCCACCCCGGTGCGCCCGATAAATTCAGTGGGCAAAAAACCGGCATCAATATCGCTTTCTCTGGCCAGCGACAAATAGCCGATCAGATGCGATGTCAGTTCGGCATAAGGATATAAGCGGTAGCTGCCCGCAGTGACATCCACGCCGGGCAAAT
>CAYUBK010000013.1:0-22868 GCA_964442955.1 uncultured Zetaproteobacteria bacterium
TAGCCATTTCAGGGCTACGCTGTCTGTTGAAAACAAACGCCCGTCGCGATCATCTTACCGATTCATGAATAATCCGGGCTAAGAAGCTAACGTGCATGGGTTGTTTATTGCTTATTAGAATGTAAAAGCGGCATGAATCTTGCAGTTAGCTGGTATGCTACGTTTTTTATTCATCACGTTTTTGTTAGCGGCCTTGCCATACACGGCGTTGGGTCAGGCAGCCGGACAGATCCAGGCTGCTGCCACTTTTCTGCATAACGGTAACCCGGAGCAGGCTGTTATCACGGCGCAAAGGGCGCTCAAAAAAGTCACACTGACAGCATCAGAGCGTCGAGCATTACTTTCAACGATAGCCCGAGCCGAAACATTGCGCACCACGCATCAGCATTTCAAGCGCGTTGAAGCCGCTACCCAGGCGCTTGATGCTGCCATCAACGAGTTTCCGGACAGTCCGGATGCGCCTCAGTTCAGATGGAAACTGGCATGGTTATGGTGGCAGGCCGGCCAGGATCAACAGGCGATTACGGCGGCGCGTGAGATTATCGCTCAGGATCAGCAAACCTCAAATCTACGCCGTGCATGGCTGTTGATGGCACGGGTGCATATACGGATGAGGAATTATGCGTATGCAAGAAGTGATTTGCTTCAGTATGGTTTGAATGTGCGCAGCAACAGCCGCGATCAGGCCATCGGCATGGCCTGGATGGGAATTGTGGATCAGGGTGAGTCTCGACACGATGCAGCCTTCAAAAATCTGCATGCTGTTTACAGCGCATGGCCAGATGTAATTACGGCGGAATCGGAATTATTTGGCACCTATATCAATCTGGTGTACCGGCATGATCAACATAATCAAGCCTTGCCATTGACTGAAGCATTCATCCGCCTGTACAGCAACGAACCACAGTCCGCACTGGTGCGGCTGATTCGGGCCAACCTGCATGCCGCCAATGAGCAAACAATCGCCACGGCTATAAAGGAATATAGTATTCTGGCCAAGCGACAGGCGGAAACGAAGATTGGTCGCAAGGCCTTCATGCGCAAGATGATGTTGGAATTCAGGCATGAGCAGCAGCGCGAGAAACTGTTGCCTGTATTGGTATCACTTAAAAAGATAGCCGATGAGAATCAACTCTCAAGTATCGAAGATGAAGCCATGCTGGATATGGCTCGCCTGTGGACGCGCATCCCGATGCCGACAACGGATGCGAGTGCCAAGCATGCACCTCCGGCTCTGGAGGCTTACGCTCGGGCGGGCGCCTCGCTGGACAAGCATATTGCCGATGCGGCAAAGAAGGAGGGTGCTGTATGGTTGAATACTTACATCACTACCCTGCTTGAGCAGCAACAGTGGCTTAAAGTGGTTACCATCTGGCGCCACTTCCCCCAGCTACGTCCAGCCAGCCACACATCACAAGAACTGAGGCTTGGCATTGCACACGCGATGCGCATGCTGATGTTATTTGATACGGCAGAAACCATGCTGCAACACATTTACAGCGAAAACAGAATGAGCATCAGAGGTCAGCGTATAATGATGGAGCGCGCGCGGTTGTGGATGGATCGGCGCGATACAGATGGCGTGAAAAAAATCATGCGCTGGCTGAACCGCCATCAATTCAGCATCTATCGACCTGAAATGCTGCTTATCGTCGCTCGCATTCAATTGGCTAAAAGCCAACCCGAACTGGCGCGGCAAACACTGGTATCAGTCAGTGTCGACGATATCGCAGTCGAATCCAGAGTGCATTACTGGAAAACAAAAGCTGAAATTTCCGAGGCTTTATCAGAACATCATCAGGCAGCCCGTGCTTGGGCGAAATATAGCCAGAGCAAAGGTGCTGATGACAAACTGGGATTGCATAATCAGGCTGCCAATCTGTTTGCGGCCGGAGAATATATTCAGGCCCGCAAGCTTTATCTCCAGATGCCGGAAGGCGAGCGCGATGCCGCATGGACATACCATATGGGGGTGAGCCAGTTGCGTAGCGGGGAAGTAAAACAGGGCATGGATCGCTTGCAACAACTGGCAGGGCAAACCGGCACCGAGGGGGGGGGCAGTCGATTCGCATCACTGGCTAAACTGGCGCTGGCCGACTTGCAGGCGCATAAGCTGTTGGGGACAAATCCATGAATTCGTCATATGAACCAGCTGTTCAAACCAAATTGTCCGGAGTGTGCATGGTTGGTTTTCCCGGGCAGGAAGAAGCCGAACTGCGTGTGCAGTTGGGCAAATTGTTGCCGGATACCCATATAGAATCACTACCCGAATATTCCGCGCAAACGGAAATAAGTCCCGGTGCTCTGATTTTTATCTGGGATACGGTGATATCACCCTCCATTGTGCGGCGGCTGTTCAGCGCTCACCCGCAAGCCAATATTGTGGTGCTCACTAATCTCGGACAGGGCGAGCGCGCCGCCGACCTGATGCATCTGGGGGCCATTGATTACAGACTCATGCCGGTGCCGGATGACGTGCTGGAAATATATATTCGTAAAAGTGGCCACCAGAGCGCGCTGGCAAAACAGGCCAGTGACAGAAAGCCTAAGGTCAAAGACCAACAAAATATTTTCATCACCGAGGATATTGAAACGCGCCGTCTGCTGGATCGCGTCGCGCTGGTTGCGCCGAGTAATGCATCGGTGCTGGTGGTCGGTGAATCCGGCACGGGTAAGGAGCGGTTATCGCGCTATGTTCACGCCTGCTCCAATCGCAAGCATGACAATTTCATTGCCATCAATTGCGCGGCCATTCCGGAAGGTGTATTGGAATCTGAGTTATTTGGCCATGAAAAAGGCGCCTTTACCGGCGCAACATCAGCCCGGCCGGGTAAATTTGAACTGGCCCATGAGGGCACCTTGCTACTTGATGAAATCACTGAAATGCCGGTACACCTGCAAGCCAAATTGTTGCGCGTACTGCAGGAAGGCGAAGTGGACAGGCTGGGTGGTCATAAGCCGGTTAAAATCGATGTGCGCGTGATCGCAACCAGCAACCGGGATATTGCTAAGGCCGTACAGGAAGGCGCTTTTCGGCAGGATCTCTATTACCGACTCAATGTAGTCACGATTACGCTGCCGCCGTTAAGAAGCCGCAGCGGCGATATTCTGCCACTGGCGCATCACTTCCTGCAGCGTTTCTCAGAAATGTACCGGCGCGCTGCTCCGTCACTAAGTCCGCAAGCGGTTGAGTCCATGCAGCGCTATCCATGGCCTGGAAATGCTCGCGAGCTGGAAAACTGCATGCACAGAGCATTTCTGATGGCCGTTGACGATGCCATTCGCCCTGATCACCTGTGTCTGGATTCAGCACCCCCGCTACAGGCGGATGATACATCGGAGCAACATACCGTACAGGCAGGCGTTTCAATTCGCGATATGGAACGCGCCCTGATTGAAAAAACGCTGGTGCATGTCCAGGGCAATCGTACTGAAGCTGCTCAACTGCTGGGCATCAGCATTCGCACCCTGCGTAATAAACTGCATGGCTATGAGTCTGGCATGACGCTTGCTGTATAAATGTGTATCTGTCATCACACAACGCGCGCGAAGGAACGCCGGTCGGGAGTAATTTATGGATTTATTGGGCGCCGGCTTTCAGCGACTCGAAGCCACATTGATCGCCAGAGAAAAGATTCAGGGTGTACTATCCAGTAATATTGCCAATGCGGAAACACCCAACTTTCAGGCTGATAATCGTAGCTTTGCCGATTTCCTGGCGGATCAGCAGTCCACGGCTCGTACGGGCAAAGTGACTACCACGAATCGCATGCATTTTTCCGACATCAAAACCGACAGTCACCTGTCTATGAGCCTGTTTGATCATAAAGTCACACATAAAATGGATGGCAATAGCGTCGATATTCAGCAGGAAATGGCGCGTATGAGTGAAAACCAGCTTATGCATGAATTGTCCATGCGGCTGGTCAAGGGAAAGCTCGGTGGTTTGATGAACGCTATCAAGGAGGGTAACCGCTAATGGCCAATGATTTGTTAAGTTCCATGCATATCAGTGCTGCTGGCATGTCCGCTCAGCGTACTCGGATGGATGTGATTTCGGAAAATATTGCCAATGCCGAATCCACCCATACCAGCAAAGGCGGCCCCTACCGGCGTCGGCAGGTCGTTTTTCAGGCGGTTAGCCAGAAGCAGCCTTTTTCAGCCGCTTTCAGCAGCGCCTTTCAGTCAGGTGGGCGCCAATCTGTCAAGGCAGCAGCGATTGTTCAGGACAAGGCGCCCTTTCGCGAAGTCTATGACCCTTCCCACCCTGATGCCAATGCGAAAGGGATGGTTAAACTACCCAATGTCAATCCGGTTGAAGAGATGGTCGATATGAATGCCGCCTCTCGCAGTTTTGAAGCCAATGTGACAACGATGGAGGCATCCAAACGGATGTTTTTGAAATCGCTTGAGCTGCTTCGCTAGGCGTACATGATGAGGAGAATAATATGAATATACACGGTTATCAATCTGTCGGCGGTCTGCCCCAACTCACTGGTTCGCAGCAAGCAGATAAGCCGGTTACCGGTTCGGGTAATTTCGCCACCCTGCTCAATGCTTATGTAAACGAGGTCAACCATGATTCAAAAGCAGCCGGTAAAGCTGCTGTTGCGCTGGCTGCCGGCGAAAGCAAAAACACATCGGAAACCTTGCTGGCTATTCAGAAAGCCGACCTGTCTTTCCAGATGATGCTGAGCGTAAGGAATAAGTTGGTTGAAGCGTATCGAGAAATCTCGCGCATGCAGGTTTAGTCGAGTCATGTCCGTCCACTGATTCTGACAGACCGTAAGCTAAGAAATCACTTCGAGAGGTAATCCACATGGCTGATGCTTTAACACCGCACACGCAGGCGCCAATGAGCGCGTCGCCAATGTCTCAGGCACCCATTGAGGCCAGTGCGCAGGATGTCGTCGGAGATGGTCAGGGTGCGACCATCCAGATTCCCCAGATGCTGGTGAAATACAGAAAACTGATGCTGTTTGCTGCAGCAAGTCTGATGCTGGTCGGCTTTATCAGCCTGGTATTATGGTCATCTGAAAAACCTTACCGGACCATTTATGCCGGAATGGCGGAAAAAGATGCAGCCAGCGTGGTGGAAATGTTGCAGAAGGAACATATCCCGTATCAGCTCGCAGGCGGCGGTGTGGTCATGGTTCCGGAAGATCAGGTTTATCAGGTGCGCCTGAAACTGGCCGGCGAGGGAATGACGCCATCGGGCAATACCGGCTTTGAAATTTTTGATCAGAGTAATGAGTTCGGCCTTAGTGATTTTACCCGCAAAATTAACCTGCAACGCGCCTTGCAGGGTGAATTATCCCGTACCATTGAGGTCATGCCACAGGTCACAGCGGCACGCGTACATCTGGTGATGCCAAAAGAATCCGCCTTCGCCGAACGTGATCGCAAAGCAACAGCTTCAGTGATGCTGCAACTGGCGGGCGGCAGGCATATGCCCAAGAAGTCTGTGATGGCCATCCAGAATCTGGTTTCAGCAAGTGTTCCGGATATGGCGGTGAGCGATGTTACGGTCGTTGATGCATCCGGCACGCTGCTTTCCAGCAATGAAAAGGAAGCGCCGATGAGCGAAGGCCAGACCATGCAGGAATATCGGGCCAAGCTCGAGCAGCGGCTCGAGCAGCGGCTGTCGGGCATGCTGGAGCAAATCGTCGGACAGGGTCAGGCCGTGGTTCGTGTTTCCGCCGACATCAATCGCGAATTTATTGAACAGAACAACACCCGTTATAATCCGGATGAGCAGGTCTTGCGCAGCCGTAAATCTATATCAGAAGAACGCGCTTCAGCCGGTGCTTCGGCGCTCGGCGTGCCGGGTCTGGCTTCCAATACGCCGGGTGCCAACCCGGTTAATTCGGATGGCTCTGTTGGCACTCCGAGCCAGCCGCAGGATAAGGCCAAACGACTGGAAGATGTGAATAATTATGAAATCAGCACCACCCAGGAGCATCGCATTATCCCCTTTGGCAGCATTAACAAGCTGAGCGTAGCCACTATCGTCGGCGGCCATAACACCACCAACGACAAGGGCCAACTGATCTTTACGCCAAGAAGCAAAGCGGAGCTGGCCAGTTTGCAGAAGTTGATAGAACGGGCTATGGGCTATGATGAAGATCGCGGCGATTCGGTGAACGTACAAAGCATGCCATTGGTTGATATCTCCAGCAGCGTCGATGAAGACGCACTACAGTCGGCTGAAAACAGAGTGTTCTACATGCAAATCGCGCGCTACAGCCTGGCCGGATTGGCGCTGCTGTTGCTAGGCTGGTTTGTGTTGCGCCCACTGGCTACACGCATGCAGGAGTCCGCTCATCAGGATGAAAGCGAAAAGAATCCCGCACTGGCCGCTCCCAACCAGATGTCGAGCGAAGCTTATGCCCGCCTGGCCAATATGGAGCAGGTCAAACAGAATGTTTATCAGGAACCGGATCGCGCCAATAAAGTATTAAGGGAATGGATGGATCCGGTATGAAAACAAAGAAGCAGTTAAGCGGTGAAGATAAAGCCGCTATCCTGATTTTTGCGCTGGGGCCGGAAGCTTCCGCGCCGCTGGTGCAGGGTATGGATGACCAGACCCTGAGTCGGCTCGGACGCAGAATGGCGGAGCTGGGTAAAATTGATATCGACATTCTTGATTCGGTAACCAAAGAGTATCTGGAAATGCATCATTCAGAGGATCCAATGCTGCGTTCAACGCACAAGGATGTGGTTTCATTGTTCAAGCTGGCAGTTGAAAACACGCGGGCCGATCGTTTGTTGAGTGAGCTGAATGCACCGAAAACATTAACCATCTGGGATAAATTATCGCGCTTGAAACCGGATATGATTGCCAACGCGATTGCCGATGAACACCCACAAACCGTGGCTTTGATTCTGGGTAATATCGATAGTGGTGTGGCCAGTCGAGTCATTGCCCTGCTGCCCGAAGATATGCAGCTGTCTGTTGTGATGCGCATGTCCAAGATCGAAAGCGTACCCAAAGAATTGGTGCGCGATATTGAGGAAACGCTGGAGAAGGAGCTGGCCGATATGCAGGGCGAATCCGGTATCAGCTTCGATGGTATGGTCAGCGTGGTGGATATTCTCAAAGGCCTGGACAAAGATGTGGCGCGGCCCATTCTTGATCAGCTACGCGACAAGGATGAGCAACTATTCACTCAGGTGGATCGGTTGCTACTGATTTTTGAAGATTTGAAAGAGCTGTCGGATCGCGATATTCAGACGATTCTGAAGCATATTTCTTCCGATGATCTGGTGAAATCCCTGAAGGGTGCAAGCGAAGAGGTGGCAGAGCGCTTCTTCGGCAATATGTCGCAGCGCGCCGCTGAAATCATGCGCGAAGACATGGAAGTGATGGGGCCGATGAAGTTGGCTGATGTGGAAGATGCGCAGCAGACAGTATTAAAGGTGATTCGCAAGCTCGATGATGAGGGCGCTGTCACGATCAGTTCCACCGATGATATGGTCTAAGCCATGAGCGCATTGAATCCACTTTCATTCCCTGAAGAAAAGAACCTTTCCGACCAATATGCAGGCAAGTTTCCATATGCGCCCATTGGCGATACGAGCTATCAGAAACAGGCGGAAGCAGGTGGCGCTCATCGCATGCAGCAACTGGAAGCCATGCTGAAAGAGGTGCAGGGCAGGGCTGAAATCGTAGAAAAAGAAGCCTATGATAAAGCTTATCTGGCCGGTGAAAAAGCGGGCATGGCGCTGGGGAAAAGGCGGGGTGAGCAGATTCTGGCCGCGCTTCAGGAAAGTCTCGAGGATACCGGAGCTTCGCTGCAAGCCATACAAGGCTCATTTGCCGATGCAGCCATGGATGTGGCCGGATTTATTGCCAAACAGATCATTGCGGATGCCGTGCAGGATGACAACGCCAGACTGTGGCGCATTGCCAAACAGGCGTCAGAGCAGTTACCTGATGCAACTGCTCTGACGATTGCCGTGTCCCCTGATGACTTTTCCACGTTTAAACGTCTGTTGGAAGAGAGTGACAGCCTGACCATATTAAGTAGCGATCCAGCGGTTCAAAACGGCACATGCCGTATTGTTTCCAGCCAGCAGGATATTCTTGTTGATCCGTTGGCTGCGGTCGATGCCTGGCTCGACAAGCTTGGACCAGAGTTGCGGTTCGTTTCCGGGCAGGACGAACCCAGTCCTGAATGAAGCGATGAGCCGCAGTACCAACGCACCGCTCTGGAACAAAGAGCTGCGACAGCGCGTGTTCGAACAGCACCATACTCTTGCCTATCCCATTCGGGGCAAGGTATACAAGGTGCTGGGCCCAATGCTGGAGGCAACGGGCCTGAAATCCAGCATTGGTCATGTCTGTCAAATTGACTCTAGCACAGGGCAGAGCATTGAATCAGAAATCGTGGGATTTCGTGGTGAATACACATTGCTCATGCCGGTGGGCAGTACGCGAGGCATTGCTCCCGGCGATCCGATTGTGCCGATCGCCTCTACCCCATCGATCCGGGTTGGGCCACATTTGTTGGGGCGGGTGCTCAACGGCCTTGGTGAACCCATGGATGAATATGCATTATCGCCATCAGGCGCGCCCCATGCGTTACATGGCAAACGATTGAATCCATTTTCACGTCATATTATTGACACTCCGATGCGTTTGGGTATCCGGGCCATGGATGCATGTATGCCAATGGGTTGGGGGCAACGTATGGGGCTATTTGCCGGTGCGGGTGTTGGTAAAAGTAGCTTGTTGGGCATGCTGGCCCGCAATTCGGATGCGGATATCAATATTATTGCGCTGGTTGGAGAGCGCAGCCGCGAAGTGCGTGAATTTCTGGATCTGGCTCTGGGCAGCGAAGCGCTGAAGCACAGTGTAGTAGTGGTAGCTACATCAGATATGTCACCGGTACTCAGGCTCAGGTCGGCGCATATGGCCACTGCCATTGCCGAGGCATTTCGGGCCGAAGGAAAACGCGTGTTGCTGCTTATGGACAGTTTGACGCGCGTAGCCCAGGCACAGCGTGAAATTGGCTTGATGCTGGGCGAACCGCCTGCCAGCAAAGGCTTTACGCCATCCTGTTTTTCCATCATTGCCGAATTGCTTGAACGTTCCGGCCCGGGCATTGCCAAGCCGGGAACAGGCCCGGGTGATATTAGTGCCTTCTATACCGTGCTGGTGGAAGGCGATGATATTCAGGCGGATCCGGTGGCAGATGCCGCGATGTCAGTATTGGACGGGCATGTGATTCTGGATCGTAATCTGGCTGAACAGGGCCATTATCCGGCTATCAGTATCCTCAAAAGCGTGAGTCGTTTGGACAAACAACTGGCATCAGCGGAATTATTGACGGCCATGCGCACATTACGCAGAAAAATATCCATGTATGAGCGCATGGAGGATATGATATCTATCGGCGCTTATGAGGCAGGGAGCAACCCGGAACTCGATCAGGTGATTTCAGTGATGCCGGAAATTCGCAGTTTTTTGCAACAATCTCCCGATGAGTTCAGTACAAATGAAGAATCGGCACAACGATTGCTACAGCTTGTAAGCAAGATGGCTTACGAGGAGAGTTTGAATGAAACTCACAACATCCAGAATATTGGCGCAACTCAGCGAACAGGATCGCAATAAAGTTGAAATGGAACTGGCTGTATTAAATGGTCATAAGCAGCGGCTGCTCGATCAGCAGGGCCGTAGCCGCGGTCGAATCAAACAGCTCAATCAACAACGGGATCAGGTGTTGCGTAATCGTAATGCGGCATCATTACTGCAGGCCTTTAATCTGTCATTGAACGAACAGCAGTCCATGCTGGAAAGTGCCGGATCGGCAGTCTATGAAATAGAGCAAAAAAAACAGGTTTTATTAAACAGGTTTGCCGAAGTATATCGCATGCAACACGCCTACGAGCGTATTCATGACAAGCAGCAACATCAGCAGCAGCGTAAAAATGAGCAAAAAACACAGCGGCAACTGGATGATATGACTGCCACCCGCGCTACTGCGGCTGCATCGTAAGTCATCATGAAACGTCTTCAATCCATTACCCTTTTTATCACCATCGGCTTGTTGCTGACAGCAAAAGCAGGCCTCACTATCTGGCATTCAAACACGGATGATGTCAGCCAGAGCATGACAAAACAAAGTACCCCGGCGCAGATGGTAGGCCAGCAAGTAGCCGTATTGCAGCCGCAACAGAGAACAACAGGCTTGCAAGCCACTGCGCCCGATAAACCGAGTGATTCATGGGCTATGCTGGAGGCCTATTTAATCCCGGAAGCCAAAGCCGCCTCGACCACCCACGTATCAAATCCAGTCATTGAAGATAAAACACTGACATCGTTACGTCAGTACAGGAATGAGCTCGAGCAGCGCTCCAAAGCCCTCGATGCACGTGAAAAATCACTTCAGCAAGCCGAAGATAAACTCAAACGTCGCATCACCGAACTGGAACAGCTGGAAGCCAGTATCCAACAACGCTTGTCAGATGAATCCAAAGTAAAAAACAAAAAGATCAAACGACTGACGGCTGTTTACGAAGGTATGAAAGCAGATCGTGCAGCACCGGTGATTGCAAAAATGGAACTGGCTACGGTGGTTAAAATTTTCCTGCTGATGGATGAGAAAAAAGTGGGAAAAATCCTCTCTTTTCTGCCACCTGAAAAAGCCGTTAAAATCAGTCAGGCCCTCACACGCCAAATCAGTTCAGTGCAATAAACTTAATGTTCAACCGGAAAAAAAGCAGTTTGCTATGCCAGAGAGCTGGATTGGTTATTCAATCAATGGAGCAATAGGATGAAAAAAAATAATTTAAGGTCGGTTATTAGTGACCGGCCGCTATTTTATCATCACATGGAATGGATTCTGATGCATCCGCGTTTCGGTTTCCTGATGATGGGTTTGATTGCCCTGTCGTTCAGTCATGACCGCCTTCTGGCTGCGGTATTGTTCCTGTTTTTCAGTGTAGAGCTGGGCTTACGCATCGCTATCATGATCAACAAACGCCGCACCAATCCTTATCGTTCTTCACTGAATCAGAAAATTGACGCACTTTTTCTGTTTCTCGATATCATTGGTATTGCATCATTGCTGATTACCATCTTCAACATCCCTATTGATGCAGAAAATGCTTCAGCAGCCCGTTTGCTGCGTGCCGTTTACCTGCTGCGCACCTTGCGTATGTTCCGCTACATCGATTTGCAGAGCGCCATGTATTCACCCACCTACGGCATGCTGATTTCACTGATTATTCTGCTGTCGTTCTTCGCTAAAGACACCATGATGTGGATTATTATCATTTTCTTCAGCGTCGAGTTGGCCATCCGCTTCCTGATTATGCGCAATATCGAATATGAAACGCGGAACGACAAAATTTCGGAATGGATGTTCTGGGGCGTAGATTTGATTGCAACCATTGTCATGATTCCGGCCTTTGCCTTTATTCCGTATGGCGGCGCCTTGAGGATGCTGAGGCTGATTCGACTGCTTCGGCCATGGATGGTGATTATTCGCAACCTCAAGGAGGTGATGCGCGAAGGGCAGTTTATGCAGGAGATCAATCTGATCGTGTTGTTGCTCGGCGTGCTTTCGATCGGCGGCGGCGTTATCGGCCACTTTACCATGGGTGATTTCGATTATGACCGTAATGGTATGAGCAACCCGGAAGATCAGGGAATGCTGGCACCAATCTGGTTCGCATTCCGTTTGTTCACCGATCCGGGCAACTCGGTCAACTATCCCGATAACACCGAAATCGCCGTTTTTTCGGTCATCGCCGTTGTGCTTGGCGTATTTATCTTTGCCTTTTTTATCGGCATCGGCGCCAGCATTGTATCCGGCCTGATGGCCAAACTGCGTAACGAACGTCTGAACGTTACCAATCATATGGTTATGTTGGGCTGGTCCAGTGTTTCTCCCTTTATCATTGATCAGTTGCGTACCATCTCGGAACGCAGTTTCTCCAAATTAAAGCTGGTGATTCTCAACCATGAGGAAAAAATGCCCAAGGAACTGATTGAACATAGCTGGGCAACCTATCGCTGGGGCGATATGGAAGAAGTTGCTTCATTGCAACGGGTGAATCTGGCCCATGCCCGTCAGGCGGTCATTGCTATTCCCGAAGGCCTGAGCAGTGCGGATAATCTGGCTCAGTCGATGTTTTCTCTGATTGCTATCCGCAAGGTAAACCCGAATATTTATCTGAATTATGCGACGCCCGGTATGGCGCATCCACATCTGGATTCGCACCACCATATGTTGCAAATCGGCTGGGATACGCAGCAATTCTACGACAAGCCGACTGTAATTCATTCACAACCGGATGTGCGCGCCAACCTGTTTCGCAATATTCTGGTCTATCGTGATTTCGATCAGGTATTGGAACGCCTCATGATTCCCGAGCGTACGGAAGAATCCGCCCTGCAGGTATGTGAATGGGGTGGTTCTCTTGAACGCATCAATGGAGAAATCCACCTTTGCCTGCCGAACAGTGACAAGTCCATGGCGATCACTACGCTGGCTGCCAGGTTGATGATGCGCGGTGTCACGCTGGTGGCATTGGCTGATGCATCCGGTCAGGTCCACCCCTTGTACAAACTGGATGAATTATCACTGCCGGCGAAGGTTCCTTCGGTGCTGGGTATCGCAATCAATGCCAACGCGCTGCATGCTGAAATTTTCTATACCATCAAACGTTTGAGTCATTTGGTTTTGCCCGATATGCTGACGGATATGGGCGGCATTCGACCTGCCATACATGGAAAATCACTGAATGTATTGATCACCGGCTGGGTTGGCAGTCTGCCGTTGTTGTTGCAGCGCTTACTGGCCGAGTATGAACAGATTCATGTTACCATGATCGATGACCTGTCTAAAGATGAACTGACGGATGAGCTTGCCTATTTGCGTCGACGTTGCGATGAAACCCCCGGTGCTAATGAACGCATTACTGCTGATATTATCGCATGGAATTTTGCTGATATGAATTTCCTGCGCCCATACCTGGAAGGGGCGGATAAAATTCTGCTATCTCGTCCGCGGGGCATGAAAAGCCATGCTTATGCCAGTATCGCCACCGTTCTTTCGCATCTGGTCACCATAGTTCGCGAGCAAGGCGGTAACCCGGATATTTTTCCGGTTCTGGAAAATCGGGAGCAGGCGCTCGTGCTACAGCAGGAACTGGATCGTTTTAACTTTCCGCTGGAAATCCATGTCACTGTGCCGGATGAGTTTTATGGCACCTATCTGGCCCATACCAGTTTTCACATGTATGCCTCAGAAAATGAGGGTTCGTATGAATTACAACGAACGCTGCGGCATACCATCGATGATATGCTGGGAGATGTTGGTGATGACGATGTGATGGATGTGTTTGCCCTGAATGTGGAACAAACACTGCCGGAAGATGCAGAAGCGCTGGCAGCCTATTTACTGCAACAAGGTTATGTGTGGATTGGCTATCGCCTGAAAAACAGTTTTATATGGTCGGATCCATTGCAGAATAGTATTCGCAAATTATTTCCGCGCGAGGAGGATTTTTCCTGTCTGCGCCAGTTCCAGATTATTATCAATCCGTTCGGCAACCCGGTTTCACGCCATTCATGGATGGAATACCGCGAGGATATTGTTGAATTGATCGTGATCGGCTGTAAGTGATTACGGCTTCGCCGCGTGTAGAAATTCAGCCGTTGATTAGGGTGACGAAGCGGTCGAACAGGTAATCGGCATCCTGCGGGCCGGGACTGGCTTCAGGGTGATATTGTACCGAGAAGACAGGCTTGTTTTTTACTTTTAACCCTTCAATCGTACCGTCAAACAACGAGCGGTGGGTGATTTCGACATGGGCGGGGATGTGATCATCCGCGACAGCGAAACCATGGTTCTGGCTGGTGATCTCGATCTTTCCTGTAGTTTCATCCTTGACCGGATGATTGCCACCACGATGTCCGAATTTCAGTTTGAAGGTGGATAAACCAAGCGCCTGCGATAACAGTTGATGGCCCATACAAATGCCGAAGATCGGCGTATCTGCCTTCAATAGTTCACGGATGGCGTCCACCGCATAGCCCACCGCAGCCGGATCGCCAGGCCCGTTGGACAGGAAAATACCGTCCGGATTCATCGCCAGCACTTCAGCCGCAGATGTGGAGGCGGGAACGATGCTCACATTAAGGCCGCGATCAGCCAGTTTGCGGAAAATATTGCGTTTGCATCCGAAATCGAATGCTACCACATGTTTTACACAGGCAGGTGTTCTGTAGGTGGTAGCATCCAGGTCGTAGCCACCCTGCCGCCATTGCCGTGGCTGTTCGCCACTGACCTGGCCCACCAAATCGCGCCCGTCCAGTCCAGGCCATTGCCGGGCCATCTCCACCGCAGCCGTTTCAGACATGCCATTAGAAGCAATAACGCCATTTTGAGCACCATTATCGCGTAAATGGCGTACCAGCGCCCGCGTATCAATGCCGGCAATGCCAACCACGCCGCGATCAGCCAGCCATGCGTCCAAATCGCCTTCAGCTCGATAGTTGGAGGTAATACGGGCAGGGGCGCGAACAATGCAACCACGCACAGAAATTGCATCGGATTCCATATCATCCTGATTGATGCCGACATTCCCAATATGCGGGTAGGTAAAAGTAATGATCTGATCGGTGTAAGAAGGATCGGTAAGAATTTCCTGATAGCCGGTCATGGAAGTGTTAAAGCAGACTTCGCCGACTGTGTTTCCAACTGCGCCCATGGCATCACCACGAAAAATACGCCCGTCCGCCAATGCCAGTGTCGCTTCAGTCTTCGAATCCGCCATGCTACGATCACCTCACAATCAAACGCGGCGCAGATTACGGAATCTGCGAGTCAAAGTCGAGTTGAAAACGTTTTTGTCAAACCCATCATCATGGGCTGGAAGTAAAAAGTGGATAGCCTCATCTTCAGTGGCTATCGTTACGACCATGCTGTTTTTTCCGATTCTCCATCGACAATACACTGCGCTGTTTTTCGCCTGCCTTCTATGCGTGCTGATGGCTGTTGACACTGCTTCTTCAGCAGAAGTGTTAAATACTCCATCTGCGGTACAGCAGGAGTGCACCCGAATCGGGCACAAGCTTGGCAGTGTTTCGGTTCATGGCTGCCTTGCCAGCAAACTGACAGATACCGGCGCACGTTCAGTAAAAAATCAGGCTATTCTGATGAAAGAATATCCGCCGTTGCCTGAAAAGCGCCAGCCTATCGGGCGAGTTCTGTTGATCGGTGGCACCCATGGCGATGAATATGCTGCTGTCAGCATTGTTTTTAAATGGATGCAAACACTGGATAAATATCACTCCGGTATGTTTCACTGGCATGTGACGCCGCTACTTAATCCGGACGGACTCTTGTTGCACCGCCCTTCGGTGCGTCTGAATGCTCATGGCGTTGACCTCAATCGCAATATGCCATCACCGGACTGGTACAGGGAAACAGCCGCATATTGGAAGAGCAGAGGCTATGACCCCCGTCGCTATCCGGGCACAGCCCCGTTGAGTGAGCCTGAATCGCAATGGCTGTATGAAGAAATTCGCAGTTTCAAACCCGATGCAATTGTGTCCGTACATGCGCCTTATGGCCTGCTCGATTTTGATGGCCCGCCGGAAGGGCCTCGTGATATCGGCTACCTGCACCTTAAATTAATCGGTGTTTATCCTGGATCGCTGGGTAACAGCGCCGGCATCCAGCACGAAATCCCTGTCATTACCGCTGAATTACCCCATGCCGGCATCATGCCGACAAAGCAGCAGATCTCGCACATGTGGCGCGATTTGATTCATTGGTTGCGTTATAACATCCCCAAAGAAAAAACCGTCAAGGCTTATGAATCATTTGATGCAACCACAGATAAACTGATGGCCTCATCACCTGTGCCGGAACACATGACCAAACAAGGTGATGTAACAACATCCAAATCTTCATTGCCTGCCGGGGCCAATCAAAACAAAGCTGTGAAGCCGGGCTCAAAAGTGCATATCAACAGCAGGGTTATCAATTGATGCAACACTCAATCACCATTCCATGGAAACAAACAACGCGCTTACATGGATTTTTCCACTCTGTGGTAATGTTTCATACCACGGGGTGGAAAAGTCCATGTGCGTTAATTATGTTCATACTGATGCTGGCCATCAGTCCACTGCAAACTTCGGATGCCGCGCCCGGCAGCATGAGCAAACAGCAGGCCTATCGCTTACTCACTGATGGAAACAGTCCATCAGTGGGAGCATTGCCAACCGGCGATCGAGAAATTCTCTTGGCCAAATTGGCGCTGGATGATGGTAAGCTTTCGCAAGCAATACGAATACTCAGTAGCGCACGACTGGAAAAGAACCAGTTGGCAGCCCTGCTTCGGGCAGAAGCATATCGCCTCCAGTCGGTTGCAGCGGCCAGACGCGCTGGCCATTACGCACATGCTGTCTCCGGCGATATTGGCAAATTACAACATGCGCGACTCAATGTTGGCCTTGATCAGGCTGAAGCACGCTTACAGGCATTTATGGCGGGCCATACTCAAAGCCGCCCTGTTTCTGCAAAACCGGTTGCCATTGCCGCATCCACGCCCTCTACCCGTTTGCCGGTTTCAGTCCGCCAGGCTGTTCAATCCTGGCGTAAAGACTGGGAGTCACGCAATGCCGATACTTACCTCAGTCATTATCATCCGGGCTTCAGAACAAAAAAACATGATTACAAATCGTGGTCAAGTTACAAACGTCGCGTCAATAGCCACAAGAAATTTATCAAGGTTAAACTATCGGGTTTGAAAGTGCTTAGAGGGCCGGAGAAGATTCCTGAAGGAGAGGCAATACTGGTTGCTTTCAAACAGCAGTATGAATCGAGTAACTATGTAGCCAACAGCCGCAAGCAACTTTATCTTGTGCGCAAGAGCGCTGGCAGCAAATGGTTGATTCTGTTTGAAGGCGAAGCTTCGCGCCCTTATCACCGCGCCGGCACTAAGATATCAAACCAGATTTCGGTAAACAGCAAGCCAGTGCTAACAGCCTCAAAGGCTGGTGCATGGGCCATCAACCTCGGTTCTTTTGATTCCACTATCAACGCAGAGCAGATGGCATCGGGCATCAAGTTGACTGGCCCTCAACAGCCCTTTGTATCCAGCGCATCAATCGGAGGAAAGGCCGTTCACCGCGTGCGAATTGGCTTGTACCAAAGCCGTAGTGAAGCGGTTGAGGCGATGATACGAATTTGTCCCGAGCTCAGCCTGACTGACTGCTGGCTGGAACAAGTGAAAAAGTGATACGACGCCATATATGAACCGACGCTTGCGTAGAAGGCGAGTACTTTTCTCCGACAAGTACGGCTGGCAGGACAATATTTGCAGCGAACTGAGTCGGTGGTGCTACATCCCCTGTTTCAAAAGCTTTTCTGAAGCTGATCTGAATGGATTTGATATCCTCATTCCTCAACATTTGACAGACATTGTTTTTATGATAAACCAACACCCGGAGCTTCATGCTCACAAATGTTTTATTCCCCGGATGTCTGCATTAAAAACGTGCAATGATAAATTACTATTTAATCAATTCATGATGGATACGGGATTCGGGGCCATGATTCCAACCACACAGGGAACATTGCCATTCCCGTATATTTTAAAAAAACGTGTTGATGAATTCGGCGCCCATTCCAGAATCATCAAAAATCGCGAAGAAGAAAATCCCTTTCAGAAATTCATTGATTCTGATGACTATTACAGGCAGGAATATATTGCCGGTCACCGTGAATTCACTACGCACATGCTGATGGTCGATGGTCGATGTGTTTTTCACAAAACGCTTCAGTTTTCGTTTGAAAAAGAACTGTTTGTCAAAGGTGTGGGCTGCAAAACCCCGAAGGGAAAGGAAGTGCAGTGTCCGCTTATAGATACATTCACATCGATTTTGAAGCGCCTTGAATTTGAGGGCTTATGTTGCTTCAACTATAAACTTGTTGATGGCCAGGCGAAAGTATTTGAGGTCAATCCGAGATATGGTGGCTCTTTAACCCGGTTTTTGCCCGAGATGATTAAAATATATTCAAAGCTGCTGGCGCATCATTGATGCAAGTCGTGGCCAGCCCCGAAACAGATCAGACATGTCTACATGCACAGGAGCTATATTGACATGATACGCAGAGAAAATACCAGAGAATTTATCCGATCCAATATTTCCATTGCAGCCCGACTGACCCCGGTTGATGCCCCCTCTTTTGATGTTATTGTCATTGATCTGAGTCTAAATGGAATTTTGATGCAAACTGAAAATCAACTGGCAGTTGGCAGTAAATGCAGTGTTGTGATGCTGATTGGGCATTATATGCATGAGTTGCCGATTAGTGCAGAAGGTATGGTTGTCAGAGCCCATGATGGCATGATTGCGCTTTGCTTTGACGCTGTTGGCATTGAATCAGCTGAGGAGCTCCAGAATATGATTTTATTTCATTCTGATGACCCTGAACAATGTTTACTGGAGTTTGAACAAACTGAAACTGGCGCCTGAGCCATTGCCTCGGCGCTGAATCTGGTTCGGGTGCGTTTGTAATACCCCCTTTCTCGATTGCGCCCAGCAGTTATAGTTCAGCCGTAACTGCTCAGATTACCACTGATTAGTCCGATGGCTGCGTTAGATAATGCTCACTTACAGTAGTAAGCTCCGCTTTTCTGCCTTGCCCTCGAATAAATCGGCGGCAATCTGAACAGCTACATTGATTTGATAAGTGTGCTGAATACGTTTGCAACTACCCAACGACTGATATAAACAACATGAAGCATTTATGCATGTTGTTTATTCAAGAGTTACGTTCAGCCATATTTGATGACTTACGGCAACACGGAGGCTTGCATGTTTCACGGTACCATGACCGCACTGGTTACACCATTTTCAAACGGTAAAATTGATGAGGAAGCCTTTCGCGCCCACCTCGAACGTCAGATTGAGGCAGGCGTTAATGGCGTCGTACCCGCTGGCACTACCGGTGAAGCGGCGACGCTCTCTTTTGATGAACACAAGCAAGTGATTCGCATTGCCGTGGAACAGGTGGCCGGGCGCGTACCCGTGATTGCGGGCACCGGCAGCAACAATACGGCTGAATCGATTGAATTGACGGCTGCTGCGAAAACGCTGGGTGCAGATGCCGCATTGCTGATTTCCCCTTATTATAACAAGCCGACCCAGGAAGGGATTTATCAGCATTATAAAGCGGTGGCCGATGCCGTGCATATCCCGCAGGTGGTGTACAATGTGCCGGGGCGCACCCATTCCAATATCCTGCCCGAAACCGTGGGGCGATTGTCGCATGTGGCCAATATCGTCGGCATCAAGGATGCGACTGCCAATATGGAGCAGCTGGTGCACACCATCGCGGCCTGTGAAGGACGTATTGAATGCTATTCGGGCGATGATGCCAGCGTAATGCCGTTTATGGCGCTGGGCGGAGATGGGGTGATTTCCGTCGTATCCAATATTGCACCGCAGGCGATGGTTGTATTAACTGATGCCATGCGCGCAGGTGATCTGGCTACGGCGCGAAGCGCCCAGTTTGCCATGCGGGAGCTTAACCGAATGCTGTTCGTGCAGGCCAATCCGATTCCGGTTAAGGCGGCGTGCAGCCTGCTTGGCTGGATGAATGGCGAGTTGCGCTTGCCACTAATCGAAATGGATGGGGAACCACTACAAGGCTTACGTCAGGCCATGCTGAATTTTGAATGTGAACAGGCGGGTGCGAGCATGCGGCTGGAGATGGCCGATTACTGATACCTCCCCTTCTGCGCTGCGCCTGATATTCAGTTTCAGGCGAGTGGTGCATTCATTCGCATATTTTGCTGCCACGTTGGCGGCGATTGCGATGTTTGTGCTGGTGTTAATGCTGGCCGAATCGGCCGTGTATGCGGTCAGTGGACAGCCAGTTTCGGCCTGGGCTATGGTGATTGCGGCGATTACAGCGGCTTTCGGCTATGCGCCGCTGGTACAGGGTATGCAGCGTGGGCTGGATCGCATCTTTTTTCGCCATCAACTGGATATGCTGGCTGCCATCCGGCAACTGGGCGCGGGCGATTTGGCGCAGTTGCAGATTGAAGATGTCGAGCAGGCTTTGCTTGAGCGCATTTGCAATGTCAGCTATCGCCGCTATGCCGCACTCGATGAACGCGCCCTGCCCGATGGCGGCTGGTTTTCCTATCCGCAGGATGCACCATTGATTGTCGCTGAATATGACGGCGATACCCACCCTGACTACGCATTACGCCTGCAATTGCCGGCAGCCAATGGTGAAGCATACCTGTGGCTGGGGCCGAGGCGTGATGGCAAGCCGATGGATGCGGAAGAGCGCGCCAGTCTGGAATCGCTGGCAAAATTTTCCGCCATGAGTCTGGAGCATGCACGTCTAACCCATCAGCAGGCTGAAGCGGCAAGGCTAGATTCATTGTCGCGCGTGACCCGCCAGTTACATTCCCATGATTTGAAAAATCGCCTGCACGACCTGTCTTTTCTGGCCCATCACCTTGGTTCCGGTAAGTTGGATGAGGACGATGTACAACGTATGCTTACCGCCATTCGTAAAGTGACCGGACGCATGCAAACGCTGATGCAGCGCATGTCCGACCCCAATGCGCCTGTCGACCCGTTGATTGCGCCGCTTGATCTGGTGGCGTTGCTGGAAGCAAGTATTCGTGATCGCCTGTGGCCGGAATCGTTGCAAATTGAACAGGGGTTTGAAAATTTATCTGCTGTCGCCGGCGATGCCGATTTATTGCAGGGTGTATTCGAGAATTTGTATGACAACGCAGTACAGGCCATGCAGGGGCAGGGTAAGATTGGTATTGAAGCCAGACTGGTTGAAACGGAAAATAAGGCTATGGCCGAAGTGCGCGTGCGCGACCAGGGCTGCGGCATGACCGAAGCATTTATCAGGCAGCGCTTATTCCACCTGTTTGCGACCAGCAAGAGCAATGGTTTGGGCGTCGGGCTTTATTTGAGCAGCAGGATTGTACAAGCGCATGGCGGAACGATTACAGCCGAAAGCGGTGGTGCGCGTAAAGGTTCCACCTTCATCGTAACGCTGCCATTGTGGCAGAATCAGCCCGATGAGAACCGTGCCGACAAGGATCGGTCTGACCAGAATCGAGCCAACAAGCCGCCGAAGGAGAATATACGATGAAGCAAACCGTGCTGGTTGTGGATGATAACGATATCAACCGTCTGAACCTGAAACTGTTGTTAAAGGAATCCTATAATATTCTCGAAGCGGGCGATCTGGATGGGGCCGATGCAGCCTTATCCGGCAACCGGGTGGACTTGGTCGTGCTCGACCTGGCCTTGCCGCCGGAACCGGATAATCCGGAAATCGGCATGGGCTATTTGAAAAAACTCGGCACGGAAAGTCCGGATACGCCTGTTGTGGTGATTACCGGCCATGATGAGCGGGCGCTGGCTTTGCGGGCGCAGGAACTGGGGGCACTGGATTTCTTCGGCAAACCGTTTGATCCGGACGAGGTCAAGGGCACCATTGATCGTAGCATGGAAATTCACTGGCAGGCCATGCGCGAACAGGAAATGAAACGGGCGCTGGAAACTCGCGTCAACAATGATTTATTGGGCGAGTCTGCTGCCATGCAGGCACTCAGAACGATGCTTTCACAAGTTGCAGCCGCGCCTTCTACTGTGTTGATTCGTGGTGAAACAGGCACCGGCAAGGAGCTGGTCGCACGGCAGTTGCATGCGGCAAGTAGCAGAGCCATTCACCCGTTTATTGCGATTAATTGTGCCGCCATGAATGTCGAATTGCTGGAATCGGAGCTGTTCGGTTATGAAAAAGGCGCTTTTGCAGGCGCCGGAAAACGCAAGCTGGGCTGGTTTGAACGCGCTAGTGGCGGCACCTTGTTTCTCGATGAAGTGGCCGGCTTGCCATTGCCGGTGCAGGGTAAATTGCTCAGAGCGCTGGAAAGTGGTGAATTTTCCAGGCTCGGCGGGGAAGCGATTATCCGTACCGACTTGCGCCTGATTTGCTCCACCCGCGAGGATTTGGAGCAACAGGTGGCGGCGGGATCGTTTCGCGATGATCTCTATTATCGTATTCATGTCGTTGAAATCGAAGTGCCGCCATTGCGGGAGCATATCGATGATTTGGCGCAACTGGCCGATGCGATTCTGCTACGCAAAGCTGCCATGTGCGGCAAACGCATGGATGCGCTATCCGACGATGTGATGGAGCAACTCTCCCGCTACAGCTGGCCGGGCAATGTGCGTGAGCTGGAGAATGTGATTGAGCGTGCTGTTGTACTGGCAGCGACGCCAGTGGTTGAATCGATTCCTTCCCTGACCGGCCCGCAACCGACGGGTGATGACGATGATCCGTTGCAGACATGGTTCCGCCAGTTGCCGGATTCGGGCATTCGGGCTGAAAAAGCGGTGGCTGCATTTGAGCGTCATTTGGTCGAGGAGGCGCTTGAACGCAATCATCATATCAAGGCCAGAGCCGGGCGCTGGCTTGGTTTTGGCGATCGTGCCAAGGATAAAATGCGCTATTTGTGCGATAAATATGATATTGAGGTAAATGAGAATCCATGAAACGTTCGATTGGCCTGATGATATTGGCGAGCGTGATGGTCTGTGGTTTGGCGATCAGTGCTGGCAGTATTGAGCTGGACAAGGACTACCTTTATTACCGCGATGCCAATGTGCCGCCATTTCAGAAATCGAGAGAATTTTTTGACATGCCCGATCGACCGGGCCGTTATGAGGTCACCATGGTATCCGAAAGTATCGGGCCATTAACCTTTCGCATGGTCCGTGTCATGGGTGAACAGGAGAAAACAGTCGTGCAACAACGAAGCTATCGTGCCGCCAACCATGAATTTCAGGC
>CAYUBK010000014.1:0-21706 GCA_964442955.1 uncultured Zetaproteobacteria bacterium
CATCATCCAGATCGGATTCGGAACGTAGCGGGTGAGCCAATGTCGCCATCGGCAAGTAGGCATCATCATGAAAAGGTTCCACCACCGCACGAATAGCTAACGGGTCAATCAGTGGCTCATCGCCCTGTACATTGACCACGATATCACAATCCAGATCTTGCACCGCTTCAGCCAGGCGGTCGCTGCCGCTGGGGTGATCGGGGCTGGTCATGCATACGCCTGCACCGGTCTTTTGAACCATCCCGGCAATACGGTCATCATCCGTGGCGACAAATACCGGCCCGAGATCTGCCTGCAATGCTTTCTCAATCACATGCACAATCATCGGCCTGCCGGCCAGCAGCGCCAACGGCTTGCCGGGAAAACGGGTGGAACCCATGCGAGCCGGAATACCAATAGCGATTTTCATCATTAATGTGCCTCGATTTCGGCCCAGTTGGCAGTTGCTGTACCGACTTTGCCAACAACGACGCCGGCGGCGCGATTGGCTGTTTTGGCTGCACTGAGTGCATCATCGCCTCTGGCCAGACAAGCCGTGAAGACAGCAATCACCGTATCTCCGGCACCAGTAACATCGAAGACATCACGGGCCGCTGTCGGAATATGATGGCTTTGTTTTCCATCGTACAGCGTCATGCCTTTTTCGGAGCGGGTGATTAGCACATACTGCAGCTCAAGTTTCTCATGAAGAACTTTAGCAATAGATTCTGCATGACTGTTATTGTTTATATTATCCATTCCAGCCATGGCGGACGCCTCAAGCAGATTCGGCGTGATGACTGTGGCGCCGCGATAGGCGTTCGTGTGCTCGGGTTTCGGATCTACTGCGATAATACTTCCCTGTAATTGTTGGATGAGTTGTGCTATAAAATCTGGCGTCAGTACGCCTTTGCCGTAATCGGAAAGGATTACAGCACTGGACTTGGGAGCCAGCTCTTCAAGGCTGGCAAGTATATGATGATGGCTGCTGGTTTGAGCTGCCTGCGTCCATTCCCTGTCGTAACGCACCACTTGCTGGTGGCGGGCGATAATACGCGTTTTTATGGCGGTGGGGCGGTCATTGGTTTTGGTGATCACGCCGCGATTATCCGAATTCAATTCTGCCAATCGATTGAGTACCCAACGCCCCGGTTCATCATCGCCGACAATACCTAGCATGGCCGAAGCTGAATCCAGCGCATGCAGATTGCGTACGACATTGGCAGAACCGCCAAGTCTGCGGTCAATCTCATTAACAGAAACAACGGGTACCGGCGCTTCCGGCGAGATGCGTGATACATCGCCCCAGATAAATTCATCCACAATGATATCACCGATTACAATAATCATTATTGTTCTCCAACTTGCTCAGGGTTGCCAATACAGGTATGTGTGGTTTCCCTGTAACCGCCAATGTTTCAGCAGCTTACCCAATTTGGGATCTTTCACTTCACTCAAAATATAGACCTGTTTTTCTTTTCCATCGTACCAGCGTATAAATTGATCATGCGGCGTTCGCACATCAATATAGGCGCCAATGCTGAGTCCTGTGGAGACATCATCAAGGGTACGTAAGGGTTTGCCATTTGTTATTTGTATTATATCGTCAACAACGGCAATAATGTCACGCTCCGGGCGCCAGTCTTTGATATAGGGAAGAACAACAAAACTGTAGGGTATTTTTAATACGATAATAATCAACATAGCCTTAAAAATAATTGCGATTTTTTGTCGATCAAGTTGTAAGGTTAAACCTGTCAGCAGCAGAGCGAGCAGTCCGTAAAAGGGGATCAGGTAGCGGGGGGTTCCTGTAGCCGATAGCCAGTATGGAAACAGGCATATAAGCAGGATCAGAAACAGGGTGAATTGGATAGAATCCAGGGAATAGCGTTGCTTATCCCGGAAATAAAACCAGATCAGTAATAGCGTTACGGGAAATGCTCTGGCCAGAAACAGGATGGGATAAGTGAGCCAGTGTTTGAGGTAAACCAGTATATCGTAGCCTATGAAGTTTCTTAATGCATCACCGATGGCTACGCCTGTATTCGAGGCTCCGGCAAGAATGATGTTTTGATAAACCCACGGAAAACAGAAAGCAGCCAGCACAGGGGCAATATAAAGTGGCTTGAGCAATAATTCCCAACGTTTATAACGATAAAGAAGCACCATGCCTGCCGATATATACATCAGGTAACAACTGAAATTTTTGGTGAAAAAGGCCAGCGAAATCAGAACAACGGAGAGCAATAGCCAGGGCAAACGAATGTCTTCGATGGCAACCCAGAGGCTGGCAATGGCTGCAAAAATAAAAAAAGCAAAGGTGGCATCTGCATAACCCAGCCAGCCATACCAGAAAGAAACCTCGCCCATGGTCAAATAGATTAATGCGGCGCGCCATGGCAGATCAGCATAATCAGAATAAAATCTGCGGGTCATAAAGAAAACAACTGAAGCGGAGCCCAATGTTGCCGATACGCTTACGATTCTTGCAGCAATATGCAGGTATTCCCAACCAATCAATTGAGCCACAGCAACGATAAACCAGTTGTAGAGCGGCGTCTTGGGCCAATAGCCACCAAAAATGGACTGGTGCCACCAGTCACCGCTAACGAACATTTCGTATGCGCCGAGCGTATAATAACTTTCTTCGGCGACGTATTGCATGACTGGCAATGGTAGAAGCATGACAAATGCTGCACACAAGGTAAGCTTTTTTGGCGATAGCATCAGTATATTACCTGGCCTTGGGCATTTTGCTGCTCATAATCAGATAAGTGTATGGAACACGCAGCAAATCGTATCTTGGAGTGCTGGCAATAGATGAGAAAAAACTATCCGCCAGTTGCTGATAACCCTTTTCATCTCTCACATCCTGTCCCCGGTCATGCTCGATCAGCCAGCGCGCAAATGCAGACTGCTCCGGGGTAAAACAGGGGTCGACTGTGATAACAATGCCATTATGATTGACCGCCTCAGCAGCAATTTGAAAAAGTGTTTCAGCTTCAGGGGTGTCCAGGTGATGTAACAGACCAAAGGCAAGCACAACATCGAATTTCCCCAGGTTTTCCAGGTGGGCGCTTTTCACCAGCTCGGCAAAAAAATCACCCCGGTGACCGAATCGTTTCTTTGCCTGCTCGATATACTTCGTGGATGCATCGAAGCCAATGTAATGAATATCGTCTGGTAGAAACTCGAGAATTTCCGCTGTGCCGCAACCGATATCAAGGATTTTCAAGCCCTTTCGTTTCGGGAAATATTCATCAACAAGCACTTTACGCGCTTTTCGTACACCCAGAAAGTTTTGGGTGAAATTGTATATGGCCGGATGAGAAAGAATGCTGCGAATTCCAGATGTAATTTGGGCCATATCACTGATCCTCTGATATCGGAGCGTGTGATATTTCAAAAATCATGGGAGTGGAGAGGCACGCCGGAATGCTGCGAATGATTTGTTTAAAGGGCGTTATCATCACCAGGCGCGCCAAATGCGCGATCATGCCTTGATGGCGTTCCTTGAACAGAGGGTCGAGCTGAATGCGGGCAAATGCCAGGTATAGTAGCTCCTGTTTGAAACTGCAGGTCAGCCGTTTCTGCCTGCAGAAGCGTTTGATATTAAAGCAGGTGATAAAATTCAATGAGTGCCAGATCTCCAGTTCAGCATGTTTTGGCAAAAACAGGCGTTGACTGAGTGTACGAAAATGACGGAAAACAGGAACGCCGTAGTGTGGCTCGTACGGAATAGTGTAATTGGGGCAGGCATGCAGGGACAAACCATTTGAAGACAAAATATCCATCATGGCATTCAGTGCGCCTTTCCAGTCCGGGATATGTTCAATGACATTGTTGCTAAAAACCAGATCAAACACACCATGTATATCAGGATTCAATTGCTGGGCCGGCACAGTGAGAACATCGAGCTGAAGCCCGGAGAAATGTTCGAGAATGGCTGCTTTTGTTTCTTCAAAGATGCCATAACCGCCCAAAGCAGGCTCCAGAGCAATGATAGTGTAGCCTTCCTGTTTCAAAAACAGGCTTAACAGGCAAAGGCCGGCGCCTACTTCAAGTATGCGCCTGGCCGGGTTGAGCTGATCTGCGACCAGTTCAAGCGATACATGACTTTCATTGGAGTAGGTTTGTAACAGTGCAGTGATTGTGCTGACCGGCTGATTTGTCCGGTTTGCAACATTCAATGCAATAACATCAAATGGAATTTCATCCAGAAACTGATCCAGTTTCGGTTTCATTACAGTATAGTTTGAATTCATGACTTGCGAGTTGTGATGATATTCCATGTTTTATCCCGAATAGTAAATTGAGGCTTACCATTGAGTTTTAAATAGGCGCGGCCAAGGTATTCACCGATCATGCCTATGCATAGTGTCTGGACACCGCCAATAAACAGAACTGTTGCAATTAGAGATGCCCAGCCGGAAGCCATTTCAGGATGAATCATCTTTTGAACGAAAATTACGCCAATCATGATAATGCTTAGTAATGAAAGGGAAAAACCCATGAAAGAAGCAAAGCGTAATGGCATCACTGAAAAACTTGTGGCCATTTTCATCCATAGCGAAATCGAACGTATCAGGTTGTATGTACCCTCACCCTCATGGCGATCCCGATGTTCAATTTCAACGACTGTGATTGAGCGAGTCGCATCGAGAAGGAGTCCGTCAATATATGCATAGGGGCCATCATACCTGATAATTTCATCGATGACTTCCCGGCGAACCGCTTTAAAGGATGATAAATACAAGCCTTTCGGCTTATCAAGAATCTTTGTGGCAGCCCAGTCATTAAAACGGCTTCCCAGTTTTTTCCAGGTAACATGTTTGCGATTAAGGTAGTGGGTGTAACACACATCAAAGCCATCTGATAATGCAGCAACCATATCGCCTATGGCATCAGGGGGGTGTTGTAAATCATCATCCATAATGACAACGATCTGGCCGGAAACATGGTTCAGGCCGGCCATGGTTGCATTATGTTGGCCTGCATTGCGACGAAGGGAAATTCCTTTGATGAACGGGTACCGGTCAGCCAGTTCGCAGATAACTGCCCAACAATTATCCGGGCTATCATCATTGACCAGAAACAGTTCGAACTGGTCCGAGAGGTTTTCTTTGATCATTTCAGCATGGATAGCTTCCACCAGCTTGGGTAGAATGGGTTCACTCCGATATACCGGGATCACTATGGAAAGCCGGATGTTTGGATGACTACCTGAATTTTTCATATACTCAGCCAGTCACGCTGATAGTTTTACGAGTGGTGAAGGTTAATGGCCGCATCATGAGGGCCAAGCTTATCAAAACCCTTACATATTACAGCAATAATTTTGGAAACTGCCTCGGGCGCCGGATCATGGAATGGGTAAAGGTGACAAACTGATATGACGATTGATCGCTATATACTTCGATTATGGTTGATGCCATTCCTGGGTGGATTGGTACTTGTGTTAAGTGTGTTGCTGCTGGGGCGTGCATTGAAGTTGCTCGGTACGGTTTCAGACAGTGCTCAGGCCTGGTCGCTGATAATGGAAATGTTGACGTTAACCCTGCCTTATTTTTTATTGTTAACAGTGCCGATGGCTTTCTTTCTTTCTCTGCAAAATACGATTGCCAGTTTACAGCAAAATAGTGAAATGGATGTCATACGCGCATCGGGCATTTCTTATACGCGAATGTTTCGCAGTTTTTTTGGATTGTTGCTGCTGCTGTGGGTGGGCCTGACCTATTCTTCCCTGGTGTTGCTGCCACAAGGGCAGCTGGGCTTTAACAATATTCTCACCAAGATTTATGCCATGAAAGGCGTCATTACTTTTTCGCCGCAACGATTCACCCGTGGCTTTGGCGGTATCACCATTTATGTGGATGGTGAAGACGAGCAGGGTGTATATCGGGGCGTTATTCTGGAAGATCATCGCGGTGATATTTCGGTGATATACACTGCTGAATCTGCCCGGTTTGATATGGGCGGAAGTCAAATACTATTACGGATGAATAATGGCGTTCGCCTTGAAGGACAGGGCGCAGACCAGCGTATGCTGGCTTTTGAAAAATATCAGGTATCCATTCCGGTATCCGCCGGGCAATGGAAACGGCAACATTCCAGTGACCATGTGACGATGATGACACCGGAAGAGTTGTGGCAGGCTGTTAAGAAAGATAGCCCGGGTGCGGTGGCTGAATGGAATCGGCGCTTGTTGCTGCCGACAACAGTGCTGGTGCTGTTCTTCTTTGCCCTGCCATTTTCGCTGACCCAGAAGCGTTCGGGCAAGGCTGGCTCTATGATTGCAGGTATTGCTCTGCTGGTATTGATTTATAATCTGCAACTGATGTTACACAGGCAGGTGAGTCTGGGGGAACTGCCGGGCTGGACGATGTGGGCGGAGCAGGGGACTTTGCTGCTGCTGGGTATCTTTTTGTGGAAAAGGGCGGAAGCTGATCGTTTGCCCAAAGTCTTTTCACAGGCGGGCGAGTGGGTGTATCTGCTCCACCAGTTTGTCATGCATAAACTCGGGCGCAGGCTGGGTGAAAGCTGAATAACTATTCATTTCACCACTGATTTGTCCGATGACCGCGTTAGAAAATGCTCACAAAAAGGCAGGAAGCCGTTTGCACAACCGACAGGTTGCTCGAGAGCGGTATGGTTGCCCCGATTTACAATAGTAAACTGCGCTTTTCAGCCTTGTCCTCGAACAAATCAGAGGCAATCTGAACAGCCTCTTTTATTTTTAGGAGAAGTGCCGGTCAGAAAAATGTTGCCGATAACAATCAAGCTGTTCTTCAGCCACTGTTTTCCAGTCGCGCTTCACTATACTCGCCTGAATTCCAATATGGTTTTCAACGGCTTCAGCCCATTTATTAATGCCTGCGTTGATGCTTAATACCGCATTATGATCCAGCTGCAATGCAATACCGCAGGTATCGGAAACCAGCACCGGCACGCCGGCAGATTGCGCTTCCGCAATCACCATGCCATAGGGCTCCTGCCGGGCCGGATGCAGCAACAG
This sequence comes from uncultured Zetaproteobacteria bacterium, assembly GCA_964442955.1. Classification (GTDB taxonomy): domain Bacteria; phylum Pseudomonadota; class Zetaproteobacteria; order Mariprofundales; family Mariprofundaceae; genus Mariprofundus. Next base: position 6,995 of record CAYUBK010000014.1, read on the forward strand.
ATCGAACTGCGCGTACAATGGCGTGCTGTCTGTTTCTCCCAGTAAGGTGAATCCGCCGCTCCAATCATCAAACAGATGGGCTATTTCATCGGGGGCAGGGCCGGCCACAAAAAATTCAATGTCGGGGCGTTGTTTACGCACCTTGGCTACGATAGCAACGGCAATATCCAGCCCTTTTCGTTTCCATTCCTTGCCGATAAACCCGATCACGCCGCCACGCGGAGAAATCTGATGATCAGCTCTGGCTGGAATTTCGCCGGTGCCGGGTGCAATCGGGCTGGTCAACCGCGTCGCAATAGACGGATAATATTGGCGCAAGGCATCCGCAATCAAGGGCGAATTGGGGATGATCGCTTTAGCCTCGAGGCCGCATGGCTCGCGCTTTTCCAGCCACAGGTTGGCAGAAATGCGCGGTGACAGTCGCTGCCACCATGGCTTGTTTTTGACAGCGGCGAAGGGCGGGCCGTGAAACGTGGTGAACTGGTGTACACCGGTGCGTTCATGGCTGTGAATGATGCGTTTATCTTCAGGGTGAGCTTTCAGCCAGGCTGATACTTTGGCTGAAAATCGCAAATGCGCCAGCCAGCGAGGCCTTGGAGCAACACAGTCCAGTTCAATGATTTGAACCTTATCGGGCGCAGCTCCAGCCAACAATTGTTCGCACAAAATAGTGACATGGTGCCCGAGTACTGCCATCTCCCGGCTTATTTCCCAAACATAACGTTCCATGCCGCCGACCGGGCCGTAGCGGCGAACGACCAGGACGATTTTTAATGCCGTCATTGCGGCGGTTGATCCCATCTCTTGCGTCGCTCGCACAGTTTGGCATAGCGGTAAAATACGCCTTCCAGATTACTGAACGCAATCACGAAACCAGCCCAGCCATCAAGGAAACCCAGCTTGAGCACATAGATGCGGATAAAAGACCACAAGCCGCGAAACAATGCTTTGGCCATACCGGCCTGTTTACCCTGACGCTCCAGCCTGTCGATGCCCAGCGTTGAATAGCGATTGGCCTTGTACAGTACCTGATCGAGATTCCTGAACGGAAACTGCCAGATGTCCGATTGCAGATAGCCGGTAGAGCCATGAACTTCAAAGGCTTCATGTACTTCATCGCTGGCATCGAAGGTCAATGCGCCGGCGCGAAACAATTGTGGTTGCCGATAATCGGGATACCAGCCGCAATGCTTGATCCAGCGACCCATAAACCAGTTCTTACGCGGTACATAATATGCATCAGCAGCATCCGGTCTGGCCATGATGTTGCGGATTTCTTCAGCCGCTTCAGGCGTACACCGTTCATCCGAATCAAGGCTAAAAATCCATGCGTGCGAACAGGCCGAAATCGCATCGTTGCGTAGTTTTCCAAACCCTTCAAAATCAACCTGAACAACAGTTGCACCCAACGATTCGGCGATAGCTGCTGTGTCATCCGTACTGTGCGAATCCACGACAATGACTTCATCGGCCCACAACACGCTATTCACCGCCGCCGCGATTTTTTTCGCTTCGTTGTAAGCGATGATATAGACGGAAATTTCAGCCATCACTGTGTTCGCCTTCAGCCTGAAGTTGTTTAAGTCCGCATACTGCTTCGATTCGTTGTTCATTCAGGCAAGCCTGCAACATCGTATCGTTATCTGCCAGCGATTGGCGTGAAGATTCCTGATGGTGCAGGTGCAATACCGGCATGCCGCGCAGATTGCGTCGCTTGAAGCCGGCATGCAGCAGGCGTGCGGTTAAATCGGAATCTTCACGTCCCCACCCCTCGAACGACTCGTCGAATCCATTGATTTGGAACAAAGCCTGAGTGGGACAGGACAGGTGGCAGCCGCGTATGCCTTCGAGCTGAACGGATACTTCTGAAAGGGTGATCGGAAGAACCAGCGGCAGGATACGATTGATATTGCCGCATAGGCGTTGCTTAAGCCACCATGCGGTGGAGCGCCCCGTATCAAAGGAAAGCTGTCGGCATAATCGTTCAGTGCATGAGCGGCCTAACAGCACTCGGCTGCCGCTGATGAAATAATGTTCGCCGGCGTATTGACGGTGGGCCGCCACCAGCCCGGGCAGAGGAATGCAATCGCCATCGGTGAGTAGTGTGTGCTGTTCGCTGATTTGATTGATAACCCGGTTATGGATTCTGGCCTTGCGAAAGCCGTTATCTTCCTGCCACAGGTGGTGAATGGACACCGGAAAATCAGTCTCGATATGCCGAATCATTTGTTCGGTTTTTTCCGACGAACCATCGTCAGCAATATAAATAGAGAAATTGCGGTCAGTCTGTTGTCGATAACCTTCCAGTGTCAGACGAAGAAAATCCGGCTGGTTATAGGTTGAAATCACCACCGCAAGCGATGTGTCCGGCATCGGCTACCTGTCCTTAAACAGGCCGTTCTCAGGTTTCGCGTAGATTAGCGTAAAGCCTACCCAGTTAAATAGCTTATAACCCTGTTTTTCCAGATAGATATGCATAGGCAATTCAAGAATATGATGAAGGTCGGTCAAATGGGTTTCGGTGAGCAGGATTTTCGGTTTATAGCGCTCCATATCGAGTGATCGGATAACGTTGAAATCGTGGCCTTCGGCATCAATGGTGAGCAGGTCAATTTGCCTATCTTTGAATTCGGACGCATCAATAATCTCAGTTAGTGGTTTCGTTCCGACTTCTGTTTCGCTGTACACCGGCATCGGCGTGTTTTTAGCCACGATCGGATCAATCGTAGAGCCCAGTCCATAGCGGCTAAAATTATACACGGTGACTTTGCCGGAGTTGTCAGATACAGCTGCATTGACGTTGGTGTCATGTGGCCGAGCCAGGTTGAAACATTTTATTTTAATGGCATCCATGTCGATATTGATGCCGCGCCAGCCACGCTTGTGCAGAAAACAGGTGTTGGAAAATTTGCTCGGGTGATAACAGCCGACATCGACATAAAAACCATCTCTGGCATGTTTATCGAGCCAGTCATTCAGCACCACATCCTCGCCGAACTGGGAATGATGTTTCTGGCGATGACGCGTCAGATAGGTTTTCCTGAAAACATAGAGTTTTTCAAGTATACCGGAGAATATCATGGTTGTTTAATGGGCATTACTGTGGGCGTTGGCGGCACTCCGGCCACGGGTAGGGATGCTGGCGTTGATTTATAGCTGGTTAAATGCGCATAAATATGCCCGAATTTAATTTTGGCCATCAGTTTGATGGGAATATGGCGTTCATCATCGGTCATCCACAGGGTCATTTCTCCCTTGTTGGTGAAAATACCGGCTGTTTTGAGTTTTGGATTAACGACGATGCATCGCACTTTTTCACCCCATGGCGTCTTCAGGATTTCCTTCTTGTCCATGATATTTACCTGGATTTCATAGCGTTTGCGCGAATCAAAGATAGGAACTGCCAGCGATTGACCAGCTTTCAAATCCAGGTTGCGTACCGCCAGAAAGGCATCAATGACGCTGAGGTGGCCTGCCGGTACATCAAAATATTCAGTAATCTGATGTTGGGTGTGAGTAACCTGATTTTTACGCCAGTGAAATTCAGTGCGTTTTTGAGCCTTGTATTTGCGTTCATGCAGGTTGGCGTCAAACAGGGTACTCTGCATTTTCCCATCTACGCAGATACCCTCTGCGGTAATGTAATCGCGCACTTTTTTAAAAATATCCAGCACCTTGTTGGTGCGAGCAAATGTTTTAACCTGCCAGCCTGTGGCCATGGGCAGGATATCCATGGTTGCCGAACCGGCATTGATAAATTCCCACCCGACATTGAATCTCAAATGTTCGCCGATATACGGCATGCATGGCGAACCCTCATCAATGACTGCCGACGCTGTTATCGGCCAGCAAAGCCCAACCAGTGCAATGGCCGCAAATAGCTGTTTCATATTGACAGCGAACCGCGCAGCACGCCGATGGCGATCATCAGCAACATACCGCCGAAAAGGGCGGCGGCATGTTTCCATTCACGATGCTGTTTAACCAATACCCAGCTGAATGAGCCGCCAAAGGCCTGTTTATTCAGGCGTGGCAACAGAGCCGGAGTCGTTGCCATAAAATCGCGATAGGTCTGGCCGAACAGGTCAATGAGATTTTTTTCTTCATTCTTCCAGGTTGGCATATAAATAATAAAAAAGGAGATGCTGACAATGATGAATGCAACCAGACTATCGCCGCTGATGCAGAAACCAGTGGCGACCAGAAAGTGGCCGAGGTAGAGCGGATGACGACACATGGCATAAGGGCCTGTCGTGGTCACTTCGGCTGATTTATGAATATGACCGGAAGCCCAGATGCGCAATCCTTCACCCATCGCTACTACAGCGAGACCAAGCATCCAGCTTGTGAGGGTCGGTCTGGCCAGTAGCAGAATGGCTGCGCCCATCAATACGCTGGCAGGGATGCGAGCCAGCAATAGTGTTTTATGCAGCCGTTGGCCGAATGTTTGTTCAGAGCTCATGCAATATCCTTGTGATGGATTCGGGATCGATGGCATCCATGCAGATAAACCGATCGCAACGGCGTTTGAAGCATGGGCCGCAGGCCGGGTTGGATTCGATATGCCAGTTTCGATCTCCTTGTGGATCAATTATGTCGCCGTTTGATGCTTCTGACAGTGGCGCCGAACGCCATGACGCCGATGGCCCCCAAAATGTAAGCGTAGGGACATTCAGCGCTGCGGCCAGATGAAGTAGTCCGGTATCAGCGCCGACCACGGCACGCGCACCTTTTAATACGGTGCACAATGCTGACATATTCAGACGCTCGGGCAAGGCGAAGCCGTTGCACGCAGTTGCCAACCTTTGCGCCATCAGCTGTTCCGCCGTATTTCCCCAGCTGAAAACCGGTGTTTTTCCCGATTGAATTAAATTTTCGGCAATAGCCAGCCACGTACGCTCAGGCAGCTGTTTGGTTGCCCAGCCACCGGCTGAATGAAGCAAGACATAAGGTTTCCCGGTCAGTTTCAGTTCAGTCAGCAGATTTGCATCCAAATCGATATTCGTCTGCGCCAGTTCGATGCGAGGCGGATAATAGGGCAGGGCGGTTTCCGGTGTTTGCCTGGCGTTGCTGGTAAATGGCGCGGCAGCCACCCTGCGATATTGTTGCACGACATGTTTTTCATCAGTGTGAAAGCGAACAGTCTGAATCAGGAATCTGCTTGCTTTTTCTCGCAAGTGCGCATGATCGATGCCATAAACAGGAGCGCCGGCGGCACGTGCCAGCAAGGCGGATTTTAGTAACCCCTGTAAATCGATGATGGCGTCAAAGCCAATAGCTCGAAGTTGACGAATAGCCTGCCATGACGAGCGAACAGGCTGTTTGCCTCGCAAGGCAACAGTGTGAACCACGACATCTGCGGGAAATACCTCAGTTACAAAAGCATATCGCGCATCCACCAGCCAGTGTAGCTCAGCCACCTCCGGGCGTGCGAGTAAATCATTCAACGCCGGCAGCGCATGGATAATATCGCCAAAGGCGGAAAGTTTGACGACCAGGATTTTCATATTTCTGTCAATTCTGATCCAGCATGGAAACACAGGCATCGAACAAAGCAGATGGTTCAATATTGCTCATGCATGGATGGCCTTCCACTGCACACTCTCGCTTCAGGCATGGGCTGCAGTCAGCCGGTTGATATAGAATTTGTACATAAGGGCCACTGGGTGAAGTGCGTTCCGGGTCGGTAGCGCCAAATGGTGTAACAGTAGGAATACCAAGCCCTGCGGCAACATGCATGAGCCCGGAATCATTGCATAGCATCAAGCGGCATGCGGCAATCACTGACAGCGCTTCGGATAAACGTGTTTCCCCGGCGGCATTCCAGTGTGGCGTGGTGATATCGCCCAGAATTGTTCGGCCGATTTCTTTATCTTCGGGCATGCCCAGAATCATCGGGTGCCAACCTGCTCCGGCCAGTTGTTGTATTATCTTTCGATAACTCTCGGCCGGATAACATTTGGCGCCGCCGAACTGTGCTCCGGGTGCAATGCACACAACCTGTTGGGGACTCAGCCCATGTTGTCGCATAAGTGCATGTGCGCTGGCCATTGAGCCTTCAGGAACAGACAGCGCGACCTCAGCGAGGGGAATCTCCATATCCAGTTGCCTGGCAATATCGAGATAAAAGTCGCGATGATGTTCGTTTTTCAGGCTGATTCGGTGCGTTAACGCTTGGCTTAACAACAGACTGCGCCACTGACCGCGATAACCGACCAGCTTTCCGATGCCAGCCAAGCGGCATTGCAGGGCCGACCGGAAACTGTTTGGAAACAGAAATGCCTTGTCCGCTTTCGGAAGACTATTCCGGTAAACGGCACCCGATAAGCCCATATAGGGCAACAAATCATTCAGCCACGGCCTGCCGCATATGGATATTTGCTCTGTGCCGCAATGACGGATGTGATGCGCACAAATGGCGGCCATGGCCGGCTGTGCCATGATAGCATCTCCGATCCAGTTGGGCGGCATCAACAATAGATGTGGAACCGGTTTCATGACGATGTCTGTGGATTGCTGTCCAGTGGCGTACAGATAAATATATGCCGTTGGCGCTTGCAAAATGGAACACGAATTGAATGTGTTTTTTGAACGATTTCCTCTTTGATGTTGAAATGGCGCTGCAGTGTGCGCCGGATGCCTTTGCGGGCATAATAATAGGGTCGTGTTTTGCGGCACAGAAAGGGAAACAGGCGAATAGCCCTATAATGCAATCGTGCTTCAAGTTGACTGTGAAGCCTGATTGACAGGATTAGCTTGCCTCCCGGCTTCAGCAGTCGTTCAATCTCATTCATGACCAATTCCGGATTCAGCGCATGAGAAATCATGTTCAGACAAATAATCAGATCATAGCTGCTATCCGGCTTGGGAATGCGTTCGGCGAACGCTGTGAGGTATTCACCTTCTTCAGGTAATTTGCCGGGAAACATACGGCGAAAATCATCGGCCATCGGATCAAGGTATGTTTTGTGTCGTTGAGGCAGTAATCGGGTAAGGCAGATCGGGCCGCAGCCGATTTCCATCACGGTAGCATCATCCGGAAATTCTCTCGCATAACGTTGCAGTATGGGCAACAGAGAGCGCTCGACTTGTTCTCGTTCAGTTGTCAGGTTTTTCTTTTCCCATGACTGTAAGGACAGTTTTTGGGAAGCCTGCCAGCGGATATTATCAATGGGTCGATGCTTGCTCATGTCTGATCCTGTTCGGGATGTTCTTTTTCATCCAGATATAACCAGCGACGGTGAATCCATAGCCACATCTCTGGCCGTCGATGTATGACAGGGGCAAAGCTGTCGCAAATAATTTGCATGGTTTCCACTTCATCGCTGATATGTTCATCGATAGGAACAGACCAGAATTCCAGACAAAAATTGAAGCTCCTACCAATGCGATGTAAGGCGACGCCGACCACAGGGGTATGGTATTTATTGGTAAAAATTGCCGGCATCGTCGTAGTTCTCCCCTGATGGCCTAAAAATCGAACCGGCGTACCGTTGGATAAATGCTGGTCGACCATGACTCCAATACAGTGATTGCTTTTCAAGGCTCTGGGCATCCAGCGCAAACCAATATCTCTGGGTTGCATGATGGCGCCAAAGCGTTCACGGGCCTGTAGCACAAACTGATTCAGTGCCGGCTGACGCACCGTGCGATAAATAATATTCGTCGTATGGCCGAGCATAGAGCAGGCGAGCGCTCCCAATTCCCAGTTGCTGTGATGGCAGGCCGTCAGAATAACACCCTTGTTCAGTGCTATGGCTTGTTCCAGTGCCGCATGGTTTTTGACTTCAATGCGTGAAAGAAGAAAGTCTTTGGAACGCAGGTAGACATGCGGTAATTCAAAGCTGGTACGCCCTAGTTCGGCGAAGGATTCGCGGCTGATTTTTCGTTTCCATGCCTCGGGTTTTTCCGGGTAGACGCGGTTCAGATTGCGCATGGCAATATGACGGTGGCGGGCATCCAGAAAATAGGCCAGTCGCCCGATGCCGGCACCCAGCGCGCCAGCCAGTCGCACTGGCATCAGGCGAATCAGGTAGCATAACAGTTTAACGAGCATAGCCATGATGGCGTAACAGCTTAAGTTGCCAGAGACTTCGCCTCATCAATCAGCATTACCGGAATATCATCCCGGATCGGGTACTCTAATTGGCATGCATCGCATACAAGTCCATTTTTATCATCATTGTAATGAATCTCGCCCTTGCATTTCGGGCAAGCCAGAATCTCCATCAACGCTTTATCCAGCATAATTCTACTCCAGTGTTTATCATTCAAAAACATGCGAGACTATCTTTATGAGCCATAGGGCTCAAACAAAAATGCGGCCCGTGAAGGGGCCGCATCATATTGTGTGTACGTTTATCCGACTGTTTCAGTCGTCGCCAAGCATGCCGAACATGGCCAGTACATGCTGGAACAGCAGGAATACATCCAGATACAGGGTGAGCGCAGCAGCGATATATTCGTTGTTCGGGTAGTCGCGCAGGATGTTGGATGTATCATACAGAATGAACGCCGAAAACAGCAATACGCCCATGCCTGAGATACCCAGCGCCAGCAATGGCGATTCAAAGAAGAAATAATTGGACAGGCTGAGCACAATGATGGAAATCAGGCCGACCCAGACAAATCCTTTCAGGAAAGAAAAATCGCGTTTTGAGATAAAGGTGTAAGCTGTTAACGATGCGAATGCGACAGCCGTTGTCATAAATGCCTGAGTGACCAGAACCGGCGATTTGGCTGCAACCATGCCCACCAGTGGCGCAATCGCCATGCCAGTGATGCCGCCGAACGCCAGCAGCAATGCAAAATTAACGCCGGGGATATGGCGGGCTGCCTGTACTGCAAAAATACCGCCAATCATGATAAATAACATCATGAACGGATGTTCGTAAGGGAAGGCCATGCCCATAGACAGGTAAGCGCCAATGCTGCCGGCCGCGATGCACAGCGCCAGCATGCCGTAAGTTTTGCCCAAAAAGCTGATTCGGGCATCAGCCAGTTGATTGGATTGAAGTGCTTGTGTATTCATCGTTACTCCTTTTTTTCATGTTGGTTACTGATAATAACTAACAGCGCGCAACGTGCAGTGGAATGATCTCAAGGTCAAGCCTTATGCTTTGAGGGTTAAGAAATTATGAACCCGGGGTATTCTCAATAAGTTATACGGGTTATATTTTTAACAAATAACGCACCTTAGGGTACGTGCTTGTCGTGTGTAATCACTTCGACATCAATGATTTCGCCCTGACTGTTCTGATGCTGGTGCGGCTGGTTGATTTGCTGAATGGGCAGCAGTTTACGGATAATCAGACGGCGAAATGGCGGGAACAGCAGCAGGAAACCGATGCTGTCGGTAATAAACCCCGGCGTGAACAGCAGCACGCCCGAAAAGGCAATCATCAGACCATGCACGCCATGTTCAACAGGCGCTTCGCCATGTGCCATGCGTTTCTGGGCGTCGAATAATGTACTCATGCCTTGCCAGCGAATCAGCAATCCGCCCAGCGCCGCTGTAAACAGACATAAGGCAATCGTGGAAAGTCCGCCAATATCACTGCCGACTTCAATCAGCAGCCATAATTCCAGCAACGGAATTGAGATAAACAGTAGAAAAATTATTCTTAACATGGGCTATGTATAGGTGCCAAACTGAAAGAATACAAGGGTTTCAATGTGCAAGAGGATACCTTGGCTGTAACGGCAGCCGATATACATCGACTGAATCTATATGCAGGGCAAGGCAGACGTTGATATTGAAACTGACCGCCATGTCCTGAAATTATAAAACAGGAGGTGTTATGATGATTTCACATAGAATAGCAGGTTTTACAGTGCTGGCAGCCGGTCTGCTTTTTGCAGTTACACCGGTATTTGCCGGAGATTATGCCACCGACAGCGGAGCCAAGTTTTCACGTGGTCTTGCAAATGCCACGACAGGTTGGGGCGAAATCCCCAAAAATATCGCCAATGAAAGCCGCGATAACAATGCGCTGACTGGCGCAACCTATGGCACTGCCAAAGGTGTTGCACATTCGGTTGGCAGAACAGCAGTAGGCTTGTTTGATCTGAGTACATTCTTTGTTCCGACCGACGAATATGTGCATGCGACCTATGTGTGGGATGATGCCGGTAGTGAAACAACTTATGGGGACCGGTATTGATCAGCAGTCCGGTTCATTGATAAATATTCAGGGATAAACAACAGGTTGGGGATATATGCGGTTCCGCAATAACCCCAAAGCCGGTGGCGCTTATTTCTGTAGTGCAGCTTCAAATAACGGAAAATCTTCAACCACCTGATAGCCATTCTTTTTGGCTTCAATATTAGCGGCAATAATCTGCTCCAGCGATAATTCAGCATAAGGCTGGCAGCGCTTTCTCTGACGACATTGACAGGCGACGCATGCCGTCAATTCATTCTTAAAGCCGCGACCTTTCCCTTTCTTAATACACCAGATCAGATTCATGCGGGCAGATTAGCATGTTCATTCATTTATCGCCAGTGAGGCAGTCTGAGATTTAGTTCACATCTATGTGCAAACTTGTCCCATATTTATGGGACATACGTTATGCAATCAATGGACTATTATTCGGCAAGAAGGGCTATCGGATGTTTCATTGGAGAACAATGAAATGTACGAAATTAGCTCCAGCTTTGCGGCGCAATATGCTGATATGAGTAACTACCTTATTCATGAGTGCTATGTTTTATTAATAAAATGATCAAAGGAGCCAATCATGGCTAGACACTTTACATTTCGTCACCTTCCCCCAAACTTTCGATACCAGCCGTTGGAATCAACTCAGCTTCGCCGTTTCATAGATACTTATAAACTCCCCATTGATCCAGCCCCTCATATTGCGGACTTTCAACCCTGGAGTGGTTTCGCCGGTACGATGATGACCATCATCGGTAATAATTTTTCTGATACACGTGAGCAAAACAAGGTACGTGTTGGTGGTCAATATGCTTATGTGGTTGAAGCCTCCTCCAATCAACTCCTGGTAATTACTCACCCTGACACGGCTACTGGCCCAGTTGAGGTTGAAGTTGATAGCAAAACTGTAGTGGGTCCCAGACCTTTTAAAGAACTACCTTGGCCAAAACCACAATCAGGCGATGATGGCCCTCCTTATTCATATGCGGGCCGAGGTGCAGGAGATGCAGCCGCAGGTTCTGTTCCTTCAACCGGCACAGCAAGAATTTTGGTTGTTGCTTGCTATCCAACTGATTTGGCTCCAGCAAACTCACTAACAGTTCGACAAGGAATTGTGGGTACGTTTGCTGATGTTACCACTTTTTATAATCAGGCCAGCTATGGTCAACTTTCGGTACAAGTGGATGTTACCAATTTCGTTCCCTTGCTGGAAGATTCGAATTACTATCATCGTGCAAATGGTGCAGCAGGTTACCCCAATATTGACGCGGCCGTATTAGGGCAACTTATGGCCGAATGTGCACAAGGTGCCGTCGACCAGGGACTGGATTTGGACAACTATGTGGTGATGGTCGCTGCTGTCCATATACCTGGGCTTTCCGTTCGCGCATGGGGTGGATGGAGTTCATCAAACTTCGCCTATGACGATGGCGCTGGCACTTCAATAAATATCACTACGTCCAATCCATTGGGATTAATTGCTCAATCGCATACCGCAGACTGGGGACGAGCTGCTCATGAATTTGCTCATAACATGTTGGATGGCGGGTTGGTTTTGGGTGAGGATGTTTATTCTAGTGATTTGGTAGATGGTTCAGAGGCAACAGCGGCGCCGTTTGCGATGATGGGTAACCATGATTCTCATCCACTATTTAGTGCATTTAATATAGTGCAACTGGGCTGGTATGACTCAGCAAATGTCGCGCGAAGGGATTGGGATCGTAATCCATTCTCAGAGGAGTTTGATATTGTAGCGCATGATCTGGTTCAGGATGTCAGTGCCGGTCGCGTTCATATCCTGGAAATCAGAATAACCAGTGGCTTATCCTATTTTATCGAAGTTCGCCAGCGTCCAGATTCAACAGCAGCAAGCCCTGTAGTATTTGATGAAAATATTCCACTCGGTATGGGCTCGGGTGATGGTGGCGTAATTGTTACCAAAGTTGTGACGGATACACTCAATAATAATCACCAAACCAGATTAATCACACTACTGCAGCAACCACAACGATTACTAGGCACTGGAGAAAGCGCAGAAGACCCCCTACGAACAATTAAAATTACTATTGTAGATGACTCCGTGCAAGCTCGCCCCAGAGTGTGCCGAGTGCGGGTAGAATGGGCTCAAGAGATCGCTGATACACCAAGTGGTGATTTTGATTTACGCATAGAACCTTGGGGGCCAGGTTGGGAAACTGAGGATATCTGGATTGATCGGAACCCATTTGGCAGTTACGACTTTACTGACCCTTCAGGGAACCCAACGGGGAATGGCGATGAACCCAGACCCATGGAAGTCAACCGCTATTATGCCCGAGTTCGTAATGATGGGACAGCAACCGCTAACTCGGTAAAAGTGACTCACTACGCCATTACACCCCCTGGAGTAGGCGATAACGGAAATTGGACACCACTTTCCAGTTATACCATTGCATCAATTCCTAACAATGGCAGTTCGGAAAACTATGTTAATTGGGTACCAACAGTTGGCGAACATACCTGCCTAAAAGTGGCGATTCATCAACAACTAGGCGAAGTGTCGGGCGGCAATAACCAGGCCCAGGAAAATGTCTTTAATTTTCAGCCTGCTGCATCTTCTATAGCCGAGCCGGTTAAACTGACAGTGGCAGTACGCAACCCATTGAATGAAAGAGCATTAGTATCAATTGCGTTGGAAAACGTTCCTCGGGGTTATTATGTCTATTTCCCTCACCGGTGGTTATGGTTGGATGCATTGGGCGAAAAGAAACTGGAACTGCTGATCATCCCATTATTTGACCCACAGACCCCCTACGTAACTCACTATCGCCAAAAGAACGATGACCGTAAAGCTGCACCAGTTGCTTCAATACGGCTCTATGGCCGCGTACCCAGAGTATATTCAGAAAAGCTGGAAATCACAGGTAAGCCCGCTTCATGGATGGCCCCTATTGGTGGTGTGCTAGCCAGAGTAGAGCCGAAACTACGCGGAGGAATCACACTGGACCCCAATGTAAAGGAAGACGATGGAATCTGTTACATTGAAGGTTCCCTGGAGCCAAAGATTCGCTGCCAGGTGCTGCGCGTAGACATGACACACCCTGACGGTGAAACAACCAGCGTACTCACTGATACAGATGACCGCGGTTATTTTATCGCTCGCTTCAAGTGCCCGGATATTACTGAGTGCAAAAAAGTTGAAATGACTAAACCAAAGGGAAAAATCTCCCACGATAAAACTGCAACTCTAACGGTTGATCAAAGGACTAATTGTCCACCATGGCATGATGATACCAACCAGCAACCCCCCATTGTGGACAGTGTTTGTGTTGCTTCATTTCAGGCACATATTTTTAATGCCAAGCAAGTAGCTCCAACCAGTTCAAATGTTGTTCATTGGGAAATAAAAAAGTAATAACATGCTATCTAGCCCGGATTATTCATGAATCGGTGAGATGATCGCGACGGGCGTTTGCTATTAGGGTCAGGTCTTGAAAGTTGAATTCCTTTCCTCCCATGCTTTGATTGCTTTACTTACCAGAGAGTAATGCACCTTGGCGAAGTCAGCAACTTCCCGCATAGTATAGCCGTGGAGCCTGTAAGCATTAGCCATCCATTCGCCACGTTCCAAAGCGCTCTCCTTAATTTCCGTCAGGCTGCGTCGTGCAATATGTTTCTGCAATCTAGGGGTTTCTGAGCCCGCATTAATTTTCTTTTGTGCATTTTTCCTGAACTCTTCACTGCCGAGCACATGCGAACCTTTTGCTGGTTTCAATGGGGCATCTTCTATTAATGCCTGATCAACATATTCCCTGTAACGCAATGTGCTGCCGCCAAATTGTTCCAGTATCCAGTCAATACTGCCAAAGCCTGGTGTTTGCTCCAACCCAGCAGTTGAGCGATAACTACTCCAAGCCCAATCCTCCGCCAATTTCACCATACCCGCTGCCACTGGGTTGCGGACAATGTACCGGGATAATTCAAGAAGGTGTGCTTTTTTTTCAACAAGGATTGCTTTATAACGCCCCTGAAATACATGGCCGACCCGCCCATGTGAGCGGTTGAACTGTTGGGTATATACGCCGTTAAGTTGGCGCATTCCCTTGCTCAGGTTTCCTTTGGGCGTTTCGATCATTAGGTGATAATGGTTTGTCATCAGACACCATGCATGGCACACCCATCCGAATCGCTCAACAACATGTGATAACACTTTGAGAAATATTTCCCTGTCCTCATCTGAGAGATAAATATCCTCACGACCATCACCCCGAGAAGTGACATGATATACAGCGCCGGGAAATTCAATGCGTAAAGGACGAGCCATGCGAGAAGTGTAAAGGCGGCGAATTCAACTATCAAGACCTGACCCCTTTCTTCTCCTTTCTTCCTAAACTGACCGAGTTGACGAGAAGGAACCTGACACCGATTCCATTACCGGCCATTGTTCGACGGGTGAATCAGTCGTTGCGTGGTTGGGCATGCTACTTTGACTATGCCAACAGCTCGAAAATATTTGGCGATGTCAAAAGGCATGCGGAAGAGCGTTTGCGGACACATCTACGCAAGCGTCACA
>CAYUBK010000015.1:0-20498 GCA_964442955.1 uncultured Zetaproteobacteria bacterium
TCGATCTCGCCTTGCCAGATGCCGCCGCTCTGCACGCGGTTGACTATCTCGAGGTAGTGATCATCGCCATGAGCGCCTCCACGCAATTCAGCGGCATAGCGTCCAACCATTTGTTTCGGTGACAATCCATATAACGCCGCAGATGCCGGATTGGCCATTTCGACCACTCCGTTAGCATTCATCACCATCATCGGCTCAGCACTCTGATCCACCGCCTGACGCAAATGCCTGTTTTCCCGTTCGGATTCAATTCGGCTCGTGATATCCCGCATCATAACCAACACGCAATCTTGTCCATTTTGCTCAAAGGATCGCCCCTGCACTTCGCCCCAGAACATACTGCCATCGAGCTTCATCAATCGCTCAACCATCAGCGAAGCCTGTCCATCCTGTGAAGCCTGATCCCGGATGCGACACATTACTTTTTCACGATCATCCGGGTGTACCCGATCCAGCACTGGTGTACCGATCAGTTGCTCTGGCGACTCCGCCCCGAAGGTGGCAGCTCCAGCCGGATTCACGAATATCCACAGGCCATTCTCATGAATACCAACTGCATCAGGTATCAAATCGAACAATTGCTGAAAACGCATTTCGCTACGGTGCAGGTTTTTCATTTGATCAGCCAGAAACTGGCGCAACTCCTCACGTCGCCGTTCCATGGTCAGCGTCATCTGCTGCAACTCACGCGCTTCATCTGAAATTCTGGCAGGCAGTTTTAACCAGTCTTCAGAATCTGATACAATCGAGCTCCTGATCATCCGCATATAATCCAGCGGGTCGTCATTCTCACCCAGTGTATCGAGCATCACGGACATTTTTACCTGCGACAAAAATGCCATGCTGCGCATGCGCAGTGAATTCTCAACCAGTGCCCGACTGATGGTCGCGACACGGTCAGATTCAAAGTGGGAATGCTGCGTTTTCACAAGCCTTTCTCATCCAGATCGATGCCGCAGGCAAGCCCTTTGAGGTGCTCGAATGCCGGTGCCACCATGTCACCTTCGATTACCGAGCCATGCTGGGGTAGAATCCGATCAATCTGCCAGCGGCTCTGCATGCGTTCGAGCGCATGTTTTAGCACCTGATTGGATGGCATATAGGTCTGATGCCACAGTTCCATGCGTTGCAAATAGGATGCATCCGTTGCCAACAGGCTCCACTGATCGGAAACCGCCCCGAAAATATCGCTGGTGAACAGGCTCTTCGTCTGTGTATCATAAGATACAATAGCGCCGGGGGAATGCAGGTAGGGCGTGAACATAAATTCCAGCACCCGACCGCTGTTCAGGGTCAGGGCATACTCATGCTCTTCGACCGCAAAGAATGAAGACTGAATACCGTAATGGCGGATCAGGCGAATGGAATTGGTATGCGCCGCGACCCGCAAATCCGAACGTCCGATAATATCCTCGACGACGGGAATATTGCTGCACACATCCGGATCCTGATGATGGGCGACAATCACAGAAATCTTTGCCGGATCAACGGTCTCCAGCACCTTGCGCATGATTTTGGGGAAATCGGTCAGGGAACCGGGATCGAACAGTACCGCCTCGACATCCCGGCCAGAATCATCCACCAATAGATAAGGGTTACAGTGCAGGTGTGCCTTTTTATCGGAAAACCCAACCCAGTAAATATCATTTGTCACTTTGATGGCTTCTTCAATATTCGATTCATTCTTCGATGTTCCCATATCCCCTCCCGGGTACAGGATGGGCAAGAGACAAGCCTACACTTTAATGCCCTGATCCTTACTTCACGTACTATGGCAACATACATGGCCGATGTAAATGTTTTATAAACAAAAAAGTATGGTCGTATAAAAAAATGGCCAGCCTTTTCTGCCTGTTAAGAATTACTTACTTGATTGTTTCAACACCCTCCGGCGTGCCCATCAGCACCACATCAGCACCTTGATGTGAGAAAATTCCGTTGGTCACCACCCCCGGAATACTGTTCAGATGATCTTCCAGGCCGCGTGCATCGGTCACAGTTAAACCATGTACATCGATAATGATATTACCATTATCAGTCACGAAGCCCTCGCGCAGTTTTGGTTCGCCACCCAGCTCTCTGGCCACATTGGCAACCAGCGCACCGGCCATTGGAATCACTTCGACCGGCAACGGAAATGCGCCCAGGTGCTCCACCTGCTTGGTGGTATCAACAATACATACAAATGCATCGGATGCCGCTGCCACGATTTTTTCTCGCGTCAACGCGCCGCCGCCACCCTTGGTCAGATTCTTGCCACTATCAAATTCATCGGCTCCGTCAATGTATACAGATAACGAATCCACCTGAGTCAGCGCCTCATTCAATTCCAGCACGGCAATGCCGTGCCCTGCCAAACGTTCGGCAGTCGTTTCAGAACTAGCCACCGCACCGATAATCTCATCTTTCATGCCGGCCAGTGCATCGATAAACATGTTGGCTGTTGAACCGGTGCCAACACCAACAATGGTGCCGGTCTTCACATATTTAAGCGCCGCTTCGGCGACTTTCTGTTTCATTTCATCCTGGGTCATGATTCCTCTCCTTCTATGTGGATGTGCAGCCTAACCATTACCCCGCCTTTCGGCAAAGCTGTAGAGCAGCTAGCGTCACGCTCATGTCTGAGACGATAGCTACGGGTGACGTGGTTCTAAGCACGCTGGTTATGCTGGGTATCCTGCAACTGGCCTGGTTTTCGGTGATGATTTTCAGGCGCGGCGCTCCTCCAGCGACCATTCAACATGCCATTCCCCCATTGTTGATGATCTGGGTGCTGATGTGGCCGGTTTATATGGACGCACGCTGGCTATGGAGCGGTATAGCCGCGCTGATGCTGCCGGCTATACTGGCAGTCGTGCTGAAATCACCGTTTTGGCAACACTTGCGCCTGGCATGGTCGGTACAAAGAATGCATGCAGAACCGGGCATATATCCTGGCCTGCCATTGTTGCCGCTAACGCACCTTCTCACTGCATTGCTGATTACCGGTTTCTGGTTCCAGCATATCCCGGAGTTTGGCTTTGGACTGGCCCTATGCCTTTGCCTGGCTTTCCCCGCAGCCTACTGGATGGATCAACTGGGCATGCAGAGGCCTGCCTTTATCAAACTCGGCTTTCCGGCCCACCCGGAACAAACACTGGCCGGACACCTGTTGTTGATCGCCATCTGCACAGCCCTGCTATGCTGGAGTTTACATGTTTATCATGGTACCGACTGGCAAACGTTGTTGATTGCCACGTTGATTGCATCACTGACCGCCTCAGCCACCCGCGCCCTGATACCAGGGCAGTGGAATGCCCCCGCCGCCATGCTAAGCATGGGTTTTGTAATGTGGCTTTTATAGTCCAAATCTAGCCACGAATGACACGAATGAACACGAATTGAAAGGCAATATGCAAAAGGTGGTTTAAAGGTTTTAATCAGTGTTCATTCGTCCCCCAGGGGATATTCTCTGCTGCAAGCAGCATTCACCTGATGTAATCAGTGGCTGGTTTTTTTTGGGGTTTCTCGTTGGTTTCGGCTATGCCGGGTTAGAAACTGTAGGCTAGTATCTTAATAAGGCTCGTCGTTGTTTAAATCCGGCGGGATAAAACCTTCGATACGTTCGATTCCTGTCCGGATAGTTCCATCCGCTAACAGCTCCAGCCAGCGATAACCCGGAGATTTGTCATCCAGACCGAAATCATCCTGCTGCGGCACAAATTGCACACATGTGGATGGCGTACCGAGAACACGCACATCACCGCGCATGCTATCAAATGCCTGATGAATATGGCCGCACACAACAGCACGTACTTGCGGGAAACGATCGATAACAGCCCACAATTGATCTGCATTTTTCAAGCCGATCTCGTCCATCCAGCGACTACCAACCGGCACAGGGTGATGGTGAATAGCAATCAGCGTATGCTTATCGCTGCCTTCAGTAAGCAAGTGCTCCAGCCTTGCCAGTTCCACATCAGCAACCAGACCAGTCACGTTGCCCCGTTCATGCGAATTCAGCGCAATCAACTGCCAGCTGCTCTGATCGATGTGGTTGGCATAAGCGGAGATCTGTTTGAGCGCCGGGATCAGGGTATCACGCAGTGTCGTCAGGCAGGCATGGTTACCCGGAGTGACCATAAACGGGGTATCCTGATGTTCAAACATGGAGGCCAGTTGCTGATACGTGGATGCCAGCTCATCCTGAGCCAGATCGCCACCGAGGATCGTGATATCGGATTGGGGATAATGCTGCTGCACATGGGTCAATACAGCTTGCAGACTGTCGCGAGAACAAATGCCTTTGATTAACCCGTTCGGGTCGGTGAAGATGTGAAAATCTGTCAAGTGGAGCAGGCGCAGCGGTGCCGGATGATCACCGGTCGATTGTTGGCGCCGGGCTTCAAATAATTGTTCAGCCGCCGGCGATAATGATGTCGCATGAACCTGAAAAACCGGTGGCTTTGCTGCAACCTGTCGGGTCACTTTGGCATAGATGTCGCCGGCCAGCACTTGCCCCCCGGCATCCACAACCGTTATTTTCAGATTGCTGTAATCGTTGCACGGTCGCATGGTTGAAATCTCCATGTCACGACGCCCCAGGCGCATCACCTTGCCGGCAAATGTTTCAGTGATGTGCGTGCCGCTTAACTGCATCAGTTGCACATCCAGCGGCGAATCAAGGCGAGTCAAGGCGCCAGATGTCCGACGCTGAAGTTGAATGGCTTGTTCTCCGCCCATGCCGCCGATATCGTAGATTGTGATGGGTTCTGTCAAACCCTTGGGGGTTACTTCCATCTGGCCATCAATTCTAAGCAAATCCTGACAGGCTTTCCGGGTACTATCGGATACCAGAATCTGGCCACCGATGGTATAGGATTCGATACGCGATGTGGTATTTACCACCCGGCCAACGACACCGTATTTGCTACGTTTCTTCGAGCCGATGTTGCCGACAATTACTTCACCGCTATGAATACCGATGCCCATTTCAACACTCGGGTAGCCGAGAGCAAGGTATTCACGATTCACATCCTGCATAGCCTGTTGCATTTCGAGTGCACAACGAACCGCCCGCAAGGCATCATCGTCACGCACAACCGGCGCACCGAAAATGGCCAGAATGGCATCACCTATAAATTCATCGATGGTGCCCTGATGTTTTTGAATCACTTCGGTCATGCGGCCAAGGAAAATATTGATCATTTTCACCACAGTTTCGGCAGGTAAACGTTCGCCAATGGATGTAAAACCGCGCAAATCGGCCATCATAATACTGAGGTTCCGTTTTTCGCCGCCCAGCTTCAACCCTTCGGGGCAATCAATCAGCCGATCAACAATCTCATCCGACAAATAACGGCCAAATGTGTCGCGAATAAAGCGATAAGCCGAACGCAATTGCAAATGCGTTTTGACCCGTGCCAGTACAATCGCCGGTGTGACCGGCTTGTTGATGTAATCGACACCGCCGGCTTCAAAGCCCTGCACTTCGTCGCGAACATCATTCATGGCTGTCACGAAAATGACAGGAATGCCTTCGGTAGCAGGCTCAGCCTTCAGGCGGCGGCAAACTTCAAAGCCGTCCAGCCCCGGCATCATCACATCGAGCAATAGCAGATCGGGCGGTTGATTCGATCTGCACAGCTTCAACGCCTGTTCACCATTGATGGCTACCTTGACCGTATAATGCGACTTCAACACGCCCCTGAGCACATCGATGTTTTCCGGCGTATCATCCACGACGAGAACCGTCGCTTTATCCTGAGGCTTAGAACTGTCGATATTCATAGGCTGAATCATCACGCGTTATTCAGAGGATGCAATGGCTGTGGGTCAAGAAATGAAAGGGTGGGCGAGAGTAGGGGAGGGAACCATCCCTACCAGTTAGATTTACAGGCTCTTTACAGTCTCTTAAGTTGGCTCTTCGATTACTGTTCGTCGACAAGATATTCGCCGACAAACCCTTGTTTTTTTAATGGCAGTTGAATAGCGACTCAAGTCGCGTTGCAACTCCCAAACGCTTGAATAACAAAATGGTAAAATACTCCATTTTGTTATTCAAGCGTTGCGAAAATACTTTGGTGAGCCCATGCAACCGTGCCATTGTTCAGGCGCACCTGGAACCATTCGTTCTGTTCAGCCAGCTTTGTGACGACATCCCCTTGAGACAATCTGTATAATACCTTGCCTGACTTGTCAGGAGCATTTCTTATATTACCTATCCTGACAGCCACTGTCAGCTTTACTTCGGCTATAGGCTCAGTTTCATGCACCTCAGTTTTCTCTGGCTGCATCTCGATTCCCTTTGGCTGTGCCCCGGTTTCCTCTGGCTGAGTTTGAGCAACCGCCTCAACAGTAGCCATTGGCTGAGCTGTCTTTTCAGCTTGATTCGCCTCAGGTGAAATATCAGCCCTGTCAGCAGCGTTGGCAGGAGCACTTGTTTCAAGTGGGACTGGCGGACTGGAGGCTGTTAACTCAGTGCGTATTTCTTTCATCCTGGCTCCGGAGGTGAAGAAATCACCAATATGATACTTATGACAGGTAGTGCAACTTTCACTCACCCGTCCACTCTGATGACACTGAATACATGCTGATTTTTTAATGGGGTGAAAGTTGCTTTCAAATTTCCTGGCATCAAAGCCCGTATATGCCAGTTTGAAATCGGCATCCTCATTCATCGAGTGACAGGTGATACAGCCTTTATCTTTGATTAGATTAAGGTGGGACGAATGATTGAAGAGATTGAAGCTCTGCTTGTCCGATTTTTCTAACCTGCCTTGCCAATGCACCCGATAGGACTTTTCGGCGCTTGAAACCGCCACCTTTTCAATACTATGACATTTCATGCACATGCCAGGTGAATTCTTACGATCTGTGAGGTTTTCCAGCAACTCACTTGCAACTGGCGATTTCACGGCAGTTTTTGCTGCCAGATTCACCCACGATTTGATAAACATATCACCATGCCCGCGTGGGCGATATCGAATCGTGAAATCACCATTGCTGCGATACCATCCACCTGCTTTCATCCATGCTTCATCCTCAATTTCTTCAAGCTCATCTGAATCTGTCAAGGTGGGTGGATTGTCTCCTTCGGCATGTTTTTCAAGTTCACTTTCAAGCGCCGCGCCAAACCAGTCCTTGTTTGCCGCTCTTAAAATTTCAACAGGCAAAGAGCCTGAAAGACCAGATAATTGCGTGCTATCAATGGCACTGTCATCCAGCCTCCCGATCACATCATTAAATTCACCAAGCCCGTTACTGATTAAATGCCACAGTAGTTTTTTAATTCCCCAAATTACTTTCCCCACCTTTTCCAGAGTCTCCATATCTTCGTCTGAAAGATCATCAAGCTCTAAATCGGCCTCGGAAAATTCATCCAGAATTGCCGCGATTTCGCTGTCTTTGGATAGCATTAAACGCATCATTGGAGGAATCTCGCCATCGGTGTCCGCTGGCCACTGACCAATGCCAATGCCCTGATCCTCCAATGTTTCAACATCCAGTGTTGGCAAGCCAAAAAATACAATGCCTTTATTGATGGCGCCTTTGCCATAAATCTGATTGGTGTGGCATTTAGCGCATGAAACATCAAAAGACTTGATGGCCATCCCCCCCCCGGATGAATCTGGCGCGTGGCAACTTTTACAGGTGATATCGGTGGCTTTTTTCTTGGCAAAATGTTTGGAGAAATGTGATGTGTGGTCAAACAGGATGTTCACCCGTTTATTAAAAGGATAATTGGTAAATTGCGGATGTCCCTTTGAAAAAGAAGTAAAGCTTTGGCTATGACAGCTTTGGCACTGGCGGTTTGTTAATCTGACCATGCGGAACGCTTTACCTTGATGTTCTTTATGGCAGGAGATGCACTGAAGTTTTCGGTTTAAGCCTGCCGAATTGACGCCAGTATTTTTTATGGCCGATGTCTTGACGATTTTATGCTGTAACTCTTCAAGCAATGCGACGGGCAAACTATGTGCGCTGAGCGCGCTCTTTCCCAAAGCATGACAAGCCTGACAACCCTTGGAAATGGGCTTTCCAGATGTCGAAAAAAACCACTGCCATGGCTGACCATGCGCTTCAGCATGGCAAGCATTACAATTTTGAGATATTGAGCTATGCCGCGAACTCAACGGCCCCGGAGAAAAGATTTGCTCAGAGATCTGTGCTTGTCCGAGCCCGATTAACACCAGTCCCATAACCAAAGCGACAACGCCCACACTCACCAGTTTTCGTTTTTCGCGTAATGACCGGCTTGGGCTGCATGGTGGGAACTTGTGTGCGCATTCTCCTGAAGGCAAAGGCCCGCTTGTGCATGGGCCGCCATTATGCGCCTGTCGCGTGCATTGATAGCCCTTCTCGCCTTTGGACGGTTGACACTCACCCTTGCCTGAACATTTCCCTGTCCCGGACGGGCCGTTATGGCAGGAAAAACCGTTCTTTTTCCAGCCACACTCCCATTGCTGATTGGGTCGACTATAATCGTTACGCTCAGACAATCCTATCCCCCCAGAAACTGATAGGCCAACAGGCCATGAAACGATCCGAGAACAAGTAATCCCAGAGATAATGGAATGTGCACAAATAACCATGCTCTCAAAAACCACTGCCATGTGTATTGAAAATCCAGATTATCTTTTTCAATAATACAGGATGCCAAACGATCCATGATCGCATTTTCATCATCATCTAAATATCTTCGTAAGGCATGAATTTGCGTCTGAATGGGTTCGATGTGACGTGTTGAACCTAAAAAATGCGCTAAAAAGAAAAAGTGGGAACGGATAAAAAATATTTCAAGACGATCAGCGTAAAAGTCAGCAATGGTTGATTTGCTTGTGCGTTTAATAGATTCAACAGCCATTTGTTCAGCTTCTAGTTTGACTTTTCTGCGAAGCGCTAGAATCTGTTCAAAATCTACGTTAACGCCACGCGCCGTAAGTCGAGCTGGAATCATTTTCGACATCATTAGGCCGACAACGCCGCTTAATGCCACAAGGATAAATAATAGCATGAGTATCATTGCAATGGTTCCGCCTGGCCAGCGCCAGCCGGCATGTGCAATAAACAGAAAAATCACCATATAGCCAACATAGACATGAATTTGCAACCAGCTTGCCGCTGAACCAATCGGTAAGAAAGAAAAGCGCTTGCGCAAATTAAACAACGCCAATAAGGCAATCATTGATAATAACAGACTACCGGTAACGATAGAGGTATCGACCAGCCGATTGATATTGCCGAATTGCCATAGATACAAAATCGATGAAAAAACGACTACAGAGCCAGCGCCAAGCACGTAGCGGCGCTTTATGCGGCCTGTCATTGCTCAATCCAGGACATTAAATTGTCGGGGTCTTTCATATCGAGACGAATTAAGGCGCCGTGCGGGCAGGCATTGACACAGGAAGGCCCGCCCAGTTGCTCAGCGCATAAATCACATTTGGTGGCTTTAACAATCGGTTTCTGACTTTCATTGTCCCGAATATAATGGCCGTCTTTAGCACGCACCTCAACCATGCGAATATTCTCGTATGGGCAACTGTTGGCGCAGGTGGCACAGCCAATACAGGTTAAATCGTTAATCACCACTTGCCCTTCACCTGTTTGCCTGTGAATTGCTCCGGTAGGACAACCAATCATACATACCGGATCCTGACAATGCATGCAGGCGTGAGCCACCAGGATATTACTGATATTTTTCCCCTGACGCACAAACCTGGGGTTATTATCGTGCGCCGAAGCACAGGCGCGAACGCAGTCATCACAGCGGGTACAGCGGTTTAAATCAACAATCATCGTCGCTGCGCCATTGATATAACGATTTTCAACCATGAATTCCATCACATCAGTCTTGCTCAGTCTGTCGCTATCCCGGCGGGCTGATGCGTCATTTTCGACTTCATGATGCTCTTCTTCCAACTTAAACAGTGGAGGCATATGCCCCTCATGCATTTTTCCCAAAACATATTCTTGTACGATATTGGCAGGCACGACCAGAATATCGACATAACCCAGGCCCCGAAGGCTGTATTGGTAGGTGACCGATTCTTCGCTGCGCCAGTTGTGTGCGATTTCCCGAAAGCCATAAGTCTGGCCTTTACTGATATATCCAACCGTACGGTGACCGTTACCTTCAACGGCGCTGACCCGGGCAAAGCCGGCACGAATAATCACCAGAGAATCAGGATATCCGCCTTCTTCATAAATCAGCGGCTCATTGTCCAGTCGTTCAGCCGCCGATTTTTGCGCTACTTTTTTATAACTGGCGTGCCAGTCAAAAGCGCCGATAGACTGGAACTGAGTGCTATCAGCCACCTGTTGTAATTCCTGTTCATTCAAATGTGAAAAAATAGGCGTCGCACCAAGCTGCACATTTAAACTGCGTTGCCGATAGCGGTGATCAATATGCTGCTTGATGGAAGGCGTAAAGAGACGAAGATCCCGTAAACCCTGCCACTTGATTTCAAGCAACTCGGTACCATCTTCATCTGAAAAAACCGTTGCTGTTCTCGGGGTTCGACCCAGGGCTGCAATTTCCCCGAAAAACTCACCTTCGGGAAGGGTGATAGTCTCATGGTTTTTAATGATGACAGAGAAATCCTGTAAAAAAACGGTTGTGTCCTTACCTTGCCTGTCGGACGTAATCTGATCCTTGCCCGGCTCTGATCTGCCCTGAACTTTATCCCGAAACTCTGCAATGCCCGTGTTTGTCCAAACTTGTGAGATCGATTCCCAAACTGTCTTTTTCTTGCTGACCTTTCGGCCCAAAACAGATTCAGGTAATTCATTGTTGGGTGAAGGTACAACCACGCGAACTTTACCCTTCATGATAAAAAAGGCCGAATTACCATAATCGCCATGGCGAACAACCAAATCACCGGCCTGAAACTTTAAAATTCGCGCTTCGTTTTTAATGATCCCCTGTAAAGGAATCGCCTTTGGAAATTTGTTCTGGTCAATGTCACAGAAAGGCTTAATCGTCAAAATCCGATCAACACCTTCTGTAGTCATATCCTCATCAAACGGGACATCCCAGCGCTGGGGACGCTCTGTTCTGGTTGACTTGCTCATTGAATGATCATCTTTACTGAACTGGCGTGCCTTTTGCTTTGCCGGGAATGAAGCCATCAACCGCAGCTAAAGAAGAGCCGTCATTTCCTTTCAGGTAAGCTTGTGCCAGTTGTGAAATTTTATCAGCCGCCTGTAGTAAAGCCGCCTTGTTATTGGGCTTTAATTTTACAGCCCTGCCAACAGCAAAAATTTCAGCAAGCCGAGGATCCGGAACGGCATTCTTTATTTCCTGAACATAACCTAAAGCACGTTTACTGCGCTTGGCCATGGATACGGCATACTTTGTTTTTTTAGTTACTTCAGCCACGCCGCGAAGCCCGTATTCTAGATCGAGGATGCGCCCTGCAACATATAATACGCGTTTTCGCTCACTGGACGCCGCCTTATTTTTACCCGCTACAAATGTATGGCGAACTTCACCCTGCGACCATGTCACAAGTTCAAAATCACTGCCTGCTTTGTGGCCACCAATTTCTACCAGCTTTTCATGCGGCACGGTATGACATTGGAAACAATTACGGGCCAGATTGTAAATGTTATCCGGTCGAATCATGCCGGCTGATACTGACTTAAGTATGCGTTTCGCTTTATGGTCAGCGCTCTCCTGGGCTTTTTTTACTTTTTTGCCGCCATAATCGTAATGTACTTTAATCCATTTTTCAGAAGCGCCATGGCAAGACTCACAAGAGGTTCCTGCAACAGGCTTAATTTTTCCTTTCTTGTTGGGCATCCTGGTGTAATGGCATTGCACACATGTTTTATCTTTTTTAATGCGCTTGATGCCCATTTTTTTGGCTATTTCTTTGGCATCTTTTGATTTATGAAACTTTTTAAAACTCGTAAAGTGATGTGTTCCCTGCCATGCCTTGCTCTCCAGTTCATGGCATTCAGTGCATGATTGCGGGCCTTGAAATCCCGGTTGTGCAAAACTCACAGCCGACATGCCAAAAACAGCAGTAAGCAAACTAAATATCGTTAAAGTCATCATTTTTTTCATCTGTCTCTCCCTCGTTAAAAATAATTTTAAAACTATCCGTCAATTTCTACTGGCCCGGTTGGCACCGCGAGACAAGCCAGACAAGTCCCGGTTTCAGCATCAAAGCCCGGTTTTATCGGGTATTTAACACTACCGCTTTTCAATGCAACCATGCAGGTGCCGCAGTTGCCGACCCGGCAGCCTGACGCCATGCTTATGTCATTGGCTTCCGCCAAGTCCAGTAAAGATTCTTCCTGACCAGTCCACTGACATTCTTTACCGGACTGGCTGAACTTGATGGCAAAATTTTCGTGTTTATTTGCCGCTTCGCTCTCTGCTGTTGTATGTTTGGCTTTTTTGACTGTGGCAGGGCCAAATGCTTCATAACGCACCCGTTCATCCGGTACGCCCCAGGCTTCCAGATCATGCACCAGTGACTGCATCATCGGTGGCGGCCCGCAGATATAGAACTCAAAATTATTCACTTCCAGTACGCGTTTAAAAAGCTCAACAGAAACATGTTCGCCGTACTGATAGTCTTCACCTTCTTTCTCTTCAGGCAGCGGGTCGCTATAACACAGACAAATTTTTATATTTGGCTGCGTACGCTCTATTTTCTTGAGTTCTTCAGCATAAAGTTGCTCACCCCCATGGCGTACGCCATAGAAAAACCACACCTCTCTTTCAGAGCGCTCTTCAGCCAGCGTGCGCAACATGCTATAAACAGGCGTAACGCCAATGCCGCCGCCAATTAACACAACGGGGTACTGTTCTCGCGTTTCCAGAAAAAAATTACCCGAGGCGACTTTAACGTCGATAATATCGTCATTTTTCAGCGCCTCATTAAAATAAGTCGATGATTTTCCAGGCGGAAGCTCCGGTTTATCGCGCGGTGGCAAAACCTTTTTGACCGATACGCGGTAGTATTCAGGATTGGGTTTATCCGATAGTGAATAACAACGGATAACCGGCTTCTCTTCATTCGGAATGTTCAACTGGAATGTTAAAAATTGACCCGGCTTGAACGGAGGCAGTCGCTTGCCATCATGCGGGCGCAGGTAACATGAGGTCACATCAGTGGTTTCTTTTTTAACTTCAACACGAAATTTACGATAGCCTGTCCAGCTAAACCTTTTGCTTTGATCATACTCTTTGTGCAGTGCCTTCATGGCTTCCATTTTATTCTTTAACAATCGAATACTCAGATCGTTATGCTCTGCATCGCTTTTCACCCTGGCCAGCGATTTTGTAAAAATCATCACCAATTGCACAGTAACCAAGGCGGAAATGCCGCCTCCAACTACCACCAATAAAACACCTGCTACCATCTTTCTTCTCCTCAGAACTTCCAGCGAAGTTCAGAACGTCCGCCCCAAATGTTGGCTTGTTTTTGTCGATAGCCAAACATGGAATCGAACCTTAAAATGATTGAATCTGATAATGGCCGTTGATAACGAATGCCGATGCCGATTTCATCGCCTTTGGCATTTCGTCCCGGTTTATTGAAACCCTGAACTGTCTTAACTAGAGCTGCCTCGACAATAATTTGTTGATTCAGATCAAAGAGATACTCTATACCTAAAGCGCCGCCCCAGGTGTCATTGGCGGTGGCCTCCATGGTTGGGAAAGCCGTCATGCCATCCGCTTCAAACAAGATTCCGGTATTTTGTAAAATGCCGCCAATCCGGGCGACCGATTGCGGTCGACCCGCGCCATAAAATAAATTCAGATAAGGAATGAGCGTATACGGTTTACTGGTAATATATGAGGTTTCCAGCAATAGCAAGGTGCCATCAGCCGTTTTTCCCACCAGCTGCCCCGGACGCGCCTGTTGCCCGAAGTTATGCAGCACCCGGTACGAAACCGATGCCAGATTACCGAGCCGGTGGCTGTATGACACCATGATATTATGATAGCTCTGGTCTGCATCGCTCAGATCTTCATCTTTGGTGTAGGCATAGCCAATTTCCAAATAGCCATTTAATGATTCAATGAATGCATTGAAGCCATAAAGCTTTACGGCATTGAGCTGGGCCGAGACGGGTGAATTAATCTCTGCATTGGCGAAAAAGAACGTGATGTCCATATTGCTGATATCTAGCATCGGAGAATTTTTGGCGCTGATAGTAAAAGCAGCGCCTTTAAAAATATCATTCAGCCAGATACCATTTTGAAAAATCATTGGCATCAGGCCAACTGCAAACGGCAGATCAAACGGCATATACGTGTCTGTCAGACCCGAAAGTATGGCGCCCAAATCACCCTCAAAAAACAGCCCATCCATCTCAAAATCCAGCACGCCATGAAATTTGTCTGCAAAACCGTTATCATTAAAGCTAAAGCGAGAAAATTTACCATTTCTATCAAAAGGCCTGACGAATGCGTGCAAGCGTTCTGTGGCGGTTAATTGTAAATCAATATCCAAATTAAGTCGGGTGGCAATCTCGGCCTGACTATCTGCGCCATCATCGCTGTAGACATAGGCAAGACGCAGATCACCGGAACCGATAAGGTTTGGATACAATTCATTTTTTTTGCCAATAATATCCAATCCTTCGTTGAACTGCCTGGATGGAAACAATCCCCGTCCGTACAGGGAAAAATAAAAAGGCTCATCGTGTTGCGGCCTTTCTTTATAAACACCGAGTTGCGCATCAGCTTGATAGGCATGATCGGCATAGTCGGGATCCGGTAAAAAGGCCGATACATTGAAATCAACCTTTTTTGCCCGGGAATCCATTTTATGCTCAGTAACCAGATGAGAATTAGCCTTGGTTTCGATACCATGAGGAACTGCTGCAGAATCGTTTACATCAGCCTGCAAATCAGTTTTTATTTTTATGATCTGCGGTTTCACGTCAGAATGTTCAACGGCTGCCGGTAATGGATGCTCAGCATTGACTGGCTGTGATTCCAATGCGGAAGCATTTTCATCCATCCGGAAAGGATGCGTGGAGTAGTTGGGATCCGGGGAGAAAACCTGAGAACCCCTTGGTAAATAGTCTGTCGCTAACGCGGTCTCACATATCAACAATATGATCAAACCTGACAGATATTTCACCATTTATCTGGTCACTTCGAATTCAACTGTATAAGCATGCGCATCAATCATCCACTCATTCATCGAACGTTTCATATCTGTGGTCGCACCGATAAAGGACATGAAGGCAATCGGTTCTGCTCTTGATCGCAGCCGGATTGACAACTTGTATTTGCCCGGTTTTTTAATTTTATCACCAGGCACTGAGTATTTAGCCTTGCGGCTTCCCAAAGGTGGGATGCTGTGCCCTTCCATGCGAACAAATGCCGGGTGATTGAGCACCGAATTTGGAGCATTAGCGGGTCTGGCTAATGGCCGCTGATCCAGATCAAAATTGATCGGTAAAAACATTTCACGGTCAGTTCCCTTCACATTGGTCGTTAAAAATTTAGTTTGGTAATTCACCAACTGATCATCAAATTCGATTTTGCCAGATTGAACATCTGTCGAATGCATGTCAGCAACATCGCCTTGGCTATCAACATAGCCTGATTCCCAAATGTTTTTACCGTCAGGGTCAATCAGCACCACATTGACCCACAGTTGCGGCTGTGCGCCCAGTGAACCTGAAGGCATATTATGTCCCGGATTGGTGTTTTTAACGATGTAGTTAAAATCCAGCGTTTTTCCAACTGCCAGTTTACTGGTAAAATATGGGCCCTCAAGCTCGGAGCCATTTTCCATGATCGCCTTGCGGGATTCTTTTTTCTCCTCCAGCAAGGCAAGATTATCACTCACAATCTGCCACGCGTCAGCCCGGTCGTCCGGGTCTTCCCATGCTTCAGGAAATTCAACCTTTATCGTGCCGTCTTCGACAGCCTCTTCAAAGTCATCGCTGCCCCATTTGGCGCGATAGTCAAAGCTCAACCAGTCTTTTATTTCGAAGTTATCGGCATCTTCATGCTGCGGGAAAATTCCCGGGTGTGCGATTGTATAACCTGGCCCCCAAAATGAGTGATTTGCATGCTTGCGTTCAGGTTTGACCGCTGTGCCGCCCATCCTGGCCACAGATATCCTGGCATAGCCATCAGCACGACCCGGAGTTTTACCCATATGACAGTCCTGGCAACTGACATGGTTACTGGCAGCGGGTGATGCGCGGTATTGCTCCCATACGACTTCAAGTTTTATCCCCGGATGTACCTGCACCTGATGACAACTCATACAAAACTGGGACTTGCTCATAGTTTCGGATGGAATAATGCCATTGTGAATGCGCATACCGCGTTCGGCTTTATTGGTGGAAACTTTGTAAAAATCTTTTTTGGAAAGCACTTCAGCCAGCGTTTTACCATCTCCCGGAGCAACCACAGGCTCAAAAATACTGCCGGGTTCAATACGCCTTTCGCCATTAACCTTGGTGAATTCATTTTTTACGCGATGACAGACAACGCAGGTGACTCCCTCGCGCGCCACAGGGCTTCTCTTCCACAGTGCAATGGTTCGTTTTTCGCCCAGCGTGGTTCCTACCGAAGAGTGACATCTCACGCAGAAATTGCCGAGCGAACCGGAAGTGAGCGCATTTGCGGCAAGTTCAAACTTGTGAAACATTGGCGATACTGCTGAATAGGCATGGTTGGATGTACGCCATTCATTATAAATTGTCTGGTGGCAAGTAGCGCATTTTTTTGCGCTTGGAAAATCATCAGCCTTCAGCAAACCGGCATGCTGTTTATTTTTCTGCGCAGTTTTCGTGTTCGCCTTGGCTTTTACTTTCAGCGTTTCTTTTTCAACTTGTGGCGTTTCATCTGTCAGCAATTCATCATCTGAAGTCAGGAGATCATCATCTGAAGTCAATGAATCATCCGAGCTTAAGAGGTCATCCTCTGCCAGCGTAAATGCTGGCAAGGCAGCCAGGCCCGACACCAGAAAAAAAACAAACAAACCCAACCACGCCAACTTTTTACTCATGCAATCACCCAAAACGTATACACTGAAATGAATAGAAAAACCCAATGGTCAGTTATGCTATCTATTCAATATCTATTCCAGTAAATTTCAGATACGTTTCCCCTTGAAGAGCCGCTTTTTTGTTTGAGAATCAGTATTAAGTACAGTGCGACTGCCAATAATGTAAGGTGTTACAGTCAAAAGTAAAGTAAATTGGAAACCCAGTATGCAATTCAGTCAGGGTATAGAAAGATTCTCTTACAGTTTAATTTTTTTTCAGATCCCATTATTTTCGATAAATAAAATGGTGGGCGATAGTGGGATCGAACCACTGACCCCTGCCGTGTGAAGGCAGTGCTCTCCCGCTGAGCTAATCGCCCTGTTTTCAAGGGATGCGCTTTCTAGCAGCGGGCAGCGCTCAATTCAATGAAAATCAACGGGTCTCAACCCAAGAACCGATATTGACATTGGATGTTCGGTGTAAGAATTTGGTTTGGATGGCGTTTCGAACAATCATGATGTCACCTTGCTGGTGATGAGTTATTTTTCGGAATGTCAAACGAATCAAAGGATTGCGGCGGGCGCCGTATGGCAATGTCGGTTCTTGGGTTTTAACAACGCCATTGCGATTCGGTAGCCTGGCGCTAGCTTTCCATAACTTTTTTTGTGGAGAAATATATGTCCGAAGCTGTTCACCATCATCTGATTATCCTTGGTTCCGGCCCTGCCGGTTATACTGCGGCGATTTATGGCGCCCGCGCCAATCTGAAACCGGTAGTGATTCAGGGCGAGCAGGCTGGCGGCCAGCTTACCACTACGACCGATGTAGATAATTATCCGGGCTATAAGGATGGCGTTCAGGGGCCTGCAATGATGGAAGATTTTCAGGCTCAGTCCGAACGCTTCGGCACAGAAATCATCTGGGATCATATCAATGAAACGGATCTCTCCAAACGTCCGTTTACATTGAAGGGAAATGATGGCACTTACACTTGCGATGCGCTGATTATTGCCACCGGCGCTTCGGCCAAATACCTAGGCCTGCCGAGCGAGGATGAATTTGCCGGTCGAGGCGTGTCTGCATGCGCAACCTGTGATGGTTTTTTCTATCGCGGTAAGGATGTGGCAGTTGTTGGCGGTGGCGATACAGCTGTTGAAGAAGCCATTTATCTGGCCAATCTGTGCAACAAAGTGACGTTGGTGCATCGTCGCGATGCGCTGCGTGCCGAACCGATCATGCAGGACAAATTACTGGCAACCGAGAATGTTGAAGTGGCGTGGAACAGTACCACTGAAGAAATTCTCGGCGATGAATCCGGCGTCACTGGCATTCGCCTGAAATCCACCGTCGATGGCTCTATTCGTGATGTGGATGTGCATGGTGTATTTATCGCTATCGGGCACAAACCCAATACCGATTTTCTCGGTGGCCAGTTGGAAACAGATGAAATCGGCTATTTAATCACCCAGGGTAGAAGCACAGCAACTTCGGTTGAGGGCGTATTTGCCGCCGGCGATGTGGCCGATCCGGTTTATCGTCAGGCTGTCACATCTGCCGGTGAAGGCTGTAAGGCCGCGCTCGATGCCGAGCGCTGGCTGACTGCACAATCCTGAGATGACCATCAAGCGCCTGCCTCAGGCAGTGCTGCTGGATCGTGACGGAGTCATTAATTTTGATTCGCCGAATTATATTCTGACGCCTGAACAATGGTTGCCAATCCCCGGCGCGCTACAGGCCATTGCCCGGCTGACAGAAGCGGAGATTGCTGTTGTTATCGTCAGTAATCAGTCGGCACTGGGGCGCGGCATGATGGATCAGGTTACATTCAATGCTATCCATGCCAAAATGATGCTGGCCATCGAGCAGGCCGGTGGATTTATCTCGCATGTTGCTTACTGTCCGCATGGGCCTGATGACGATTGCACATGTCGAAAGCCGAAGCCGGGCATGATACTGGATAGCCTGAATGCCTTTAATGTCCATGCTGATGATGCCGTGATGATCGGAGACTCATTGCGCGATATGCAGGCTGCTCATGCCGCTGGCGTTGCGGGTATGCTGGTTCAGAGTGGATACGGCGATGCAGTAGCCACGCTCAACGCAACGCGGCAGTTCATGCCCGATGTGCAGGCGTTCGATAATCTGGCTACGGCAGTGGATTTCTTGCTTGGAGCAGGGCCATGCTGATTATTCGCTCAGCTCTGTTCAACCTCTGTTTTATGGTGCTGACGCCGTTGTTTTCACTCTTGCTGATCCTGTTCAGGCCTTTCGGTTTTTCCGCTTCATGGGTATGGGCGAAGCTGTGGTCGAACACCACATTTTTGCTGCTCAGGCTGTTGTGCGGCATTCGTATTGTCATCGAAGGAAAAGAGCATATGCCTGACCACGCCTGCGTGGTAATGGCCAAGCATCAATCGGCGGCTGAAACCGTGGCCATGCCGATTCTTGTGCCGCCCTACACATGGATCCTGAAGCGGGAATTATTCTACATCCCGTTTTTTGGTTGGGCGCTGGCGTTGATGGGAGCGATTGGTATTCGTCGTGGTTCTCCACGCGAGGCCATCAAGCAGGTCATTAAAGATGGCACGGCCAGACTGAAAGAGCAGCGCTGGGTGGTGGTTTTTCCTGAAGGTACACGGGCGACTGCAGGAACTACCGGTAACTATCAACCGGGAGGCGTTATTTTGGCTCAGAAAGCCAAATCAGGGATTTTGCCGATGGCCCACAATGCTGGTGCGTTATGGCCAAAACGTGGCTTTATTAAAACGCCGGGTACAATCACCTTTCTTTTTTTGCCCTTTATTCCGGCAGAAGAAGTAGCCTCTGTGAAACGGGCTGAACTGATGGCGCGTCTGGAAAAAGATATTGAGGCCGCCACCCGCCAACTGGGCGGCTAGAAGCAGTCGCCAGAGCTCGTTATCTAGCCTCATGTGGATGCAGATAAATGCGGGGCATCATCAAAAGCATGCATCCAAAGCGAACAAACAGTAATCATCCCGATTTTTATCGGCTTTCAGAAATACGCCGAAGTGGGGGTAGATTGCCGCTTACGACTTTTGCAAGTGGTTTATAAGGAGGGACTTGGTGATCTGACGCACTGTTACTCGATTGATCGTTCTCCATATTTCTCCCCGCTAGCCTTTACGCTGAGCAACAGATACATGATTGGTATAAAACTTGCTTGTCATAATGAATATGGCATAACGCACCAGGAGAAATAAAAATGGCTGTATATCTGAAAATGGAAGAATCTATCGTTGATGCAGACAACGCCTTAAAAAGTGATTTGATGGGCGTTTCCCTATTGGTTCTGTTGATCAGTCCCTGGGCTGTATTGGGATTGACGATTTCGATGTTGGGATATGCTGCTCTGCCGACAGAAGTGATATTTATCTGCGTGGCGATTTTATGTGCAGCTACGCCAAAACTAGTGCAACTCATGACGCCTCATCAGGAAAAATTATAATAAGCAACATCGCTCAGGGAGGTGCTGATCAAAGCATGACTTGCGCCCCTGCATCCAAAATACGTGATTT
>CAYUBK010000016.1:0-20370 GCA_964442955.1 uncultured Zetaproteobacteria bacterium
CGTTGATGTTTACCAATGCGGGTATGGTGCAGTTCAAGAATGTGTTTCTGGGCAATGAAACGCGCACCTTTGTGACAGCCACTTCATCGCAGAAATGCGTGCGCGCCGGCGGCAAACACAATGACCTGGAAAATGTCGGCCATACAGCCCGTCACCATACCTTTTTTGAAATGCTGGGTAATTTTTCCTTTGGCGATTATTTCAAGCACGATGCCATCGCCTATGCCTGGGAATTTCTCACGCTTGAGTTAAAGCTCGATGCTGACCGTTTATTTGTCACCGTTTTTGAAGAAGACGATGAAGCCTATGATATCTGGACGAAAGAAATCGGCGTTTCGGCAGATAAAATCGCCCGCATTGGCGCCAAGGATAATTTCTGGTCGATGGGCGATACCGGCCCGTGCGGCCCGTGTTCAGAGATTTTTTACGATCACGGCGCTGACGTCTGGGGCGGCCCGCCGGGGACGCCGGAAGAAGAGGGCGACCGCTATGTGGAAATCTGGAATCTTGTCTTCATGCAGTATGATCGGGATGAAGAGGGCATCTTAACGCCGCTGCCTAAACCCAGCGTCGATACCGGTATGGGGCTGGAGCGCGTTGCTGCCGTATTGCAGGGCACGCACAATAATTACGATATCGATCTGTTCAAAAACCTGATTGACAAAGCCTGTGATGTGACCGGTATTTCATTTGGTGGCAATGCTGAACGGGATGTTTCCTTGCGCGTGCTGGCTGATCACTTGCGTTCGGTGGCTTTTTTGATGGCCGATGGCGTATTGCCGAGTAATGAGGGGCGCGGCTTTGTGTTGCGGCGTATTTTGCGTCGGGCATGCCGCCATGGCCGTTTAATCGGCATGCAGGAAGCTTTCATTTATAAGCTGGTGGAAGCACTGGTCGATGAAATGGGTTCGCATTTCCATGAACTGCAGGAGAGCCAGGCCAATATCGAACAATTGATCCGCATCGAAGAAGAGCGGTTTATCAAAACGCTGGATAAGGGACTGAAATTGGTTGAGCAGGCCGTGGCAGATGCGGGGCAGGGCGGCACGATTCCAGGAAAAACATTGTTTACGCTGTACGATACCTTTGGCTTTCCGACCGATTTAACCGCCGATATTCTCAAAGGATCCGATATTCATCTGGATATGACCGGCTTTGAAAGCTGCATGGAAGAACAGCGGCAACGCGCTCGTGCCGCCTGGGGTGGCTCGGGTGAATCGGCATTACCGAAAGCACTGTTTGAGTTGCGCGAGAAACATGGCCCGACTGAATTCCTCGGCTATACCACGCTGGATGCCGAAGGCGCGATCACCGGTCTGATTCAGGATGGTGAAACAGTCGAATCCCTGAGCGAAGGCGAAAAGGGCTGGCTGATCACCAATCAGACGCCGTTCTACGGCGAGTCCGGCGGTCAGGTTGGCGATATCGGCATGATTAAAGCTGCTGATGGCGAATTCATTGTGACCGATACCAAAAAGTTACTATCCGATTTATTTGTACATGTTGGTAAGGTAATAACCGGCTCAATCACAAGCGGATGTATCGCGCATCTCTCTGTGCATGCCGACAGACGCGCTGCGATTCGCCGCAATCATACGGCGACGCATTTGATGCATGCCGTGTTGCGCGATGTGCTGGGCGAACACGTCAAACAGGCCGGTTCGCTGGTTAATGAAAATAGATTGCGTTTTGATTTTAGTCACTTCCAACCTATTTCTAAAGAAGAACTTCAACAGATAGAAGCGACAGTGAATGCTGCTACGCTGGCCAACGATCCGGTCGAAACGAAACTTATGACGCAGGATGAAGCGGTGGCCAGCGGTGCGATAGCGTTGTTCGGCGAGAAGTACGGTGATGAAGTGCGCGTGGTTTCTGCTGGCTTTTCCACTGAGCTGTGCGGCGGTACGCATGTATCGGCGACCGGCGATATCGGCCCGTTCCGTATTGTGTCGGAAACAGGTGTTGCCGCCGGCGTGCGCCGCATTGAGGCGGTGACCGGTGCGGCGGCCTATCAGAGTTTTATCGACGATATTCATACGCTCAATGCAACAGCAGGGCATCTGAAAGTGCGCCCGTTTGAGGCTGCTGAGGCAGTGTCGAACCTACAGGCCAAGTTGAAACAGACCGAAAAAGAACTGGAGAGCCTGCGCGCCAGGCAGTCCACCGGCTTGCTCGATGACCTGGTCAAACAGGCTGTTGATGTGGACGGTGTGAAGTTGTTGACGGCGGAAGTATCCGGCGTAAAAAATCTTCGCGACTTCATGGATAAGGCCAAGGGTAAGCTGAAATCAGGCGTACTTGTTTTTGGCCAGAAAAACGGCCCGAAAGTGCAACTGATAGCCGGCGTTACCGCTGATCTGGTCGGCCAATACAATGCCGGCAACATAGTGCGCGAGGTTGCGAGCATCTGTGGCGGCAAAGGCGGCGGCAAACCGGACATGGCCATGGCCGGCGGCACCGAACCGGACAAGCTGAAAGAGGCATTGGCGACAGTTTCTGATTTGCTATAGTGATTTACAGGGAGGTTGAGTGAGTATTGATTTAAACCTACTGCTAAGCCTGCTTGTCGGTTTGCTTGCCGGTTTTGCCCTGCACTGGTTTCCTGGACGCGCTAAACGAACAACGCTTGAAGAACAGAAGGTAAGCCTTCAAAGGCTGGAAGCGGAAATTGAGGCTCGTAATGCGCAGATCGAATCGTTAAAAAATGACCTTCAGACTTATGGTATAGAAGAGGCAACTCTGCAAGAACGCGTCAGGCAGTTCAATCAGCTTCAAACTTATTTTGAAACTAAGCTGGCAGACAGCGATGCAACCATTGATAGCCTGAAACAGGAGACTTCCGAGTATCAAACCACGATTGCCGAGCTTCAGGTTGCAATGGAAAAGGATCGTGAAGCGGCAGTTGAGAAGCTGGCACTGCTGGAAGAGGCCAAAACTAAGTTGGGTAATGAGTTCAAAGTGTTGGCCAATCAGATTTTTGAGGAGAAGGGCAAGGCATTTAGCGAACAAAACCGCAGCAGCCTGGATGAAGTGCTAAAGCCCATGCGTGAACAATTGGGCGATTTTCGTAAGCGGGTGGACGAGATTCATACCGATGATACCAGGGAGCGCGCTTCACTCAGAGAGCATTTAGGCCTGCTCAAGGATTTGAATCAGCAGATGAGTGCCGATGCATTGAATCTGACTCAGGCGCTCAAGGGTGAGAGTAAGACGCAGGGTAACTGGGGCGAGATGATTCTTGAGCGCATTCTGGAAAGTTCGGGGCTGCGTGAGGGTGAAGAGTTTGCCCGTGAGCAATCATTTACCGGCGAAGATGGTAAACGCCTGCGCCCGGATGTGGTTATTTACATGCCGGGCGATAAACAGGTGATTATCGATGCCAAGGTGTCGCTCACCGATTATGAGCGGGCAGTTTCGGCAACTGATGAGGCTGAGCGAAAAACTGCGCTGACGGCGCATCTGCGTAGCCTGAAAAAACATATTCAGGGGCTATCCGGCAAACGCTATGATCATTTGCCCCATGTGCATTCTCCCGATTATGTATTGATGTTTATGCCCATTGAAGGGGCGTATTTGATGGCTATTGAAGCAGATTCGAGCATTTTCGAGTCGGCCTTTGAGCAGCGTGTGGCCGTGGTGACGCCTTCCACGCTCTATGCGACCCTGAAACTGATTGAGCAGCTGTGGCGTTATGAACGGCAGAGTGAGAATGTGGTCAAGCTGATTGACCGGGCCAGCAAGTTACATGATAAAATGGTAGATTTCGTCAAGTCGTTTGAAGAAGTCGGCACCCGCCTTGATCAGGCTCAAAAGGCTTATGGCACTGCGCTGGATCGTATCAAAGCTGGCCGGGGTAATGTGATCAGCCAGATTGCAACCTTGAGCACGCTGGCCGGAAAGACCAAAAAAGAATTACCGAGCCATTTGCTTGAAGCTGCAGCGCTTGAAGATCAGAAGGAAGAAAACAGATGAAACCAGCATTTTAAGCATTACTCTGCAATGTCTGAACCATAATACTGTGCAGTTCTGCAGGCGCATACGGTTTTTGGATAAATGCGGCCAGTCCTTTGCCCATAAAACGCTGGGTGGCATCCTGCTCATTGTATCCGGATGAGAGGATCACTTTCACACCGGGGTTGATTCTGCGTAGCTCGCGGAAGGTTTCTTCGCCATTCATTTTTGGCATGGTCATGTCCAGCAGTACTGCAGCGATCTCTTCTTTGTGCTTGTGGTACAGGTCAATAGCCACAAGACCATTCTCGGCCAGTAATACGTCAAAGCCCATATCTTCCAGCATCAAGCCAGCTACTTCACGGATGGTTTCTTCATCATCCACAATCAACACCGTTCCTTCACCCTGCCAGTTTGCCGAATCATTCTGCTGAACAACTGACCCGCTCACAGACAAATCGGTGATCGGAAGAAGCACCTTGAATGTCGTACCCCGGTCCGGTTCCGAATACACTTTGACTGCTCCCTTATGGCCACGAACTATGCCCAGAATGGCACTCATGCCTAATCCTCTGCCGGTAAACTTGGTGGTGAAAAAAGGATCAAAAATCTTCGCCATGGTTGCTTTGTCCATGCCACAGCCGGTATCGCTGACCTCCAGATAGGCATAGCGACCTTCAGCTAACCCTTCATCCAGCCACGTTTCCGATAAATATCTGCGATCTGCATACATGACGCCGGTAGCAACCGAGATGATACCAGATTTATTGTCGACGGCTTCACTGGCGTTGATGACCAGATTCATGATCACCTGTTGCAGCTGTGAGGCATCCGCTTCTACGGCTGGCAGGGCGCGGGACAGATCGAACTTAAGCACCACGTTTTTGGCAATGGAGACCTGTAGCAGATCGAGCATTTCTTCCACAGTGCTGGTTAGATTCAGGGGCTGGACAATGAACTTGCCTTTGCCGGAATAGGCCAGCATCTGCTTGCACAGGTCGGCAGCCCTGCGTGTGCTGGTTTCAATGCGCTGGAGGTTCTCATGCGCTACCGAGGCTGGTGGAAGCTTGCTCCTTGCCAGCCCGGAATTGCCCATGATGGCGGTGAGCAGGTTGTTGAAATCATGTGCAATACCGCCAGCTAAAACGCCCAGACTCTCGAGTCTCTGGGCATGGCCCATCTGCTCTTTGAGACGCTGTTCTTCGGTGATATCGGTCAGCAGAACAAGATAGGCGTCATGCCCCTGCCACTGGATTTGAAAGCAGCGAATGTTGATGCAGCATGCTTCCGACAGTTTGACCTCCATCGGTTTTTCCAACTGTTTCTCCACACCCAGCAACGCACTCAGCTCTCCAGCAGCCACATGCGTAAGTATTTGTTCCGCCGCAGCATTGGTAAACAAGATCTGCTGCTGATCCTGGCTGGTAATCAGTATGCCATTGGGACTGATATTAATGATCTGCTGCATATCATGCTGTAACCGGTATCGTTCGATGGCATAGCGGATGGCCCGTTGCAGGGCGCTACCATCAAGGCCTGATTTAACCAGGTAATCCTGGGCATTCTGCTGAATAGCAGCTCTGGCCACAGACTCATCTTTTAGCCCGGTCAATACGATAATGGGGGCTTGCAAGGATGGCGTTGATTGCAGTCGGGAGACCGTTTCTATGCCGTGGCTATCGGGAAGGCTCATATCGAGCAGAACCACATCGAAACGATGCTCATGCAGCACAGCCACCGCCTCATTGAGCCGGGATACATGGGTGACGTCATACTGGTTGCCATCACCTTCGCAAAGATATTCCTGAATTAAAAATGCATCGCCGGGATTGTCCTCAACGAGTAAAACGCAGGTTTTGCCTGAAGGCTCAGTCATATTGATTGGCGGTTCGATTGGCGATTTCTTTTAAATGAATTGCTGCGTGAATCAGCATGCTTAGTGACCGCCATTCGGCAGTGTTACGATGGTGAACCAGAAATCGTCCAGCGCCTGTACAACTTCTGTTAGTCCTTCCAACCCGACAGGCTTGGTAATATAGGCATTGGCATGCAACTCATAGCTTCTGGCTATATCAGATTCTGCCTTGGATGAAGTCAACACCACCACAGGGATCCGCTTCAGACTCTCATCCTGTTTAATCTCTTTGAGTACCTCTCGCCCGTCTTTGCGCGGCATATTCAGATCAAGCAGGATCAGCTTGGGGCGCGGAGCATCATGAAAGTCGCCTTTTTTATGCAGAAAGTCCATCGCTTCAATGCCATCTCTGGCAATATTCAGATGGCAATGGAACTTGGCATCTTCGAGACTTTCTGCCA
This sequence comes from uncultured Zetaproteobacteria bacterium, assembly GCA_964442955.1. Classification (GTDB taxonomy): domain Bacteria; phylum Pseudomonadota; class Zetaproteobacteria; order Mariprofundales; family Mariprofundaceae; genus Mariprofundus. The sequence goes on from CAYUBK010000016.1 coordinate 6,268, forward strand.
TCAGGTCGGCATCGGCCTGATTATCTTCGACCAGCAATACTTCAAATGTTGATGTTATCAATGTGCGCCTCCATAGCTCTGTTATCCTGCGGGTAGCGTAATATGGAATACTGATCCCTTACCCTCTGTTGATTCAAGCCAAATTTTGCCGCCATGGCGCTCAACAATCTTTTTCGCCAGCGCCAGGCCAAGGCCAGTGCCCTCGTATTCGCCCCGTTCATGCAGGCGCTGGAAAATCTGAAAAATGCGCTCATGGAACTCCGGCGCAATGCCAATACCGTTGTCAGCCACCGACAATTGAACCATATCGCCAATCCGTTTGGCTGTGACGTGAATTTCGGGGGGGGGCTTGCCCCGGTATTTTAGCGCATTGCCGATTAGATTTTGCAATAACTGCGACAATTGTACCCGATCAGCCATCACTGTCGGCAAGGGACCCAGCTTGATATTGGCACCACTCTCCCTGATGGCTGTCTCCAGGTTTTTAATCGTTTCATGAGCGACATCAGCCACACGCACCGGCGCAAGCTCGCTGCCTTTGGTGCCGACGCGGGAGAAGGTTAGCAGCGCATCGATCAGCATTTGCATCCGTTTGGCACCATCGGAGGCGTAGTGGATATATTTGTCGGCGCGTTCATCAATTTGTCCCTGATAGCGTTTGGCCAGCAATTCGGTATAGCTGGCCACCATACGCAGCGGCTCCTGTAAATCATGGGATGCGACGTAAGCAAACTGCTCCATGTCTTGAATCGAGCGTTGTAACTCATCTGCCATGTCGTTGAATGATCGGGACAAATCAGTGATCTCATCACTGCCGCTTATCTTCACGCGTTGCTTCAAATCACCCCCGGCAAATTGAACGACGGCTGTGGAAACAGCTTCGACCGGCCTGATAATAGAGCGCGATAGCCAGATGGCGGCAGCAAAACCGATCAGCAAGGCGAGTGCGGAGATAAACATCACCCATCGCTTACCCACTGCTGCCGCCTGCTGCATGTGTTGCTTCACACGCATGGCGCTGCTTTCACCCAGTTGAACCAGGCTGCCGAATTCAGGTTTGAGTTGATGAACTGCGCTGCGAAATGCTGTAGTGCCTGCGGCAATCTGCTTATCCACTGCCACTAACTGATCAAAACCTGCCAGATATTGGTCGACCAGGCTGATATTGTTGGCCGCATTTGTAGATGTTGCCAACATGGCCTTGAACTCCTCACTGCGCTGATGCAATAAAGCGATATATTTGGCATCGCCACGCAGGAGATAATCTTTTTCATGTCGGCGCATCTGCAATACTGTGGCCAGCAACTGAGGATCATGCGCGCGCACTCTTTTTTCAATCTCATGAACGGTGACCCGGAATTTGCCCTCCAGCCCCTTGTTAACATGACCGCGCTGCTCGGATAGCTCGACAACATTGAGAAATTGTGTCCGATAATGTGCCAAAGCCAGCCGCAAGGCACCGGTTTTAACAGCATGTGTATCCAGCTCATCGAGAATTGCCACAAGCTGGTTCACATGCCGGAAAAGTCTCTGCACGTAGATTTTCCGAGCCTGAACAAAACCCAGTTGCTTGAAGCGCAACAGGTAATCTTTTTCAGCACGACGGGCTTGCAACATGGCAATTTGGGCTTGTTGAGCGAGATTGGCGATTTCACCTTCACCCTGAATGATCTCATCAACGGCTTGTTGTCCATTATTCAGACTGTTGTATGCAACAATGGCAATGATAAAGGTTAGCCCGAGCAGCAGGCCGAGAACCAGACTGAGCCGGGTCCGGATGCGAATGCGTCGGGCGATGGAACTTGTTTCGGCCAAGTTATGCCAGGTTACCGGTTCGTTTGTATCGCGCGGTTGATGTAGCATGCGCATGACTATATCAAACAGCTTATAAAATGCATCTGTGCAGTCGATGATTTGCCGCAATATCAGGCAAAATAAAAACAGCTAAAACCGGAGTTACTGGATGACATCCCCCCATACATCAGAAGAAAAACCGAAACCGAAACATAACGACCGGATAGCATTGTGGATGCTGTTGCTCGTTATTGTGGTTACCGGCACTGTGTTTCTGTGGACTAGTTCCAACTATAAGCAAGGCAGTGGCGTTACAGATACGCATATCGACACCGAGGGGCGTTTGCATGTGCTGGGGGTGACGTTGGGCGAAACCACGTTGAATCAGGCTGAGCTGATTCTGCAAAGCAAGAGTGATGTAGCACTGTATATCTATCCGCAAGAGCATCCGAAGGCAGGATTAAAGTTGGAAGCATTTTTTCCGGCCATCGCCGATCATACCAAAGTCATCCTGTTGATGAATCTGAGTGACAATCAACTCAAGGAGATCGAAACGCGTGCAACCATCCCCCATCTGTATGAGAACAAAGTGGCCCGCATGAACCTGGCAGCAGATGATGTCACTCTGGCTCACAGTGCTTCAGTGCGTGAACTGACCCTGATTCCCAATCTGAGGATATTACCTGAAACCCTGAAAGCACGATTTGGAGAGCCGGATCGGGTGCAGAAGCTGGATAAAGACCGGGATCAGTATATTTATGATACCATTGGTCTGACGGCGGTACTGAGTAAGAAAGAACCGCCTGTGTTGCACTTTTCAAACCCCGAATAAAATCGGTCTGCTATTCTTTACATATAGATATACAGTACTGAGGGTTATTAAAAGACGATGATTATTTGTACCTACAAGCCGGAAAACAATCTGATCATAACGGTTTTTCATGGTGAAGTTACTCCGAAGGAACTCCATGATTTGATAGAAGAATTAATATCTATTGACTGTGAAACAGGCAATATGCGTGGACTGGTCTTTCTGAGTAAAGGTGCTAAAACCAGCGGTATAAAATATGGTGACATTTATTCTGCAGGAAAACGAATGAGTGAAGCTAATTTCAGGAAAAATGGCAAAAATGCAATCGTGGCAAGCAGCCCCCTGGCATATGGTCTGTCTCGAATTTATAAAGTAGCAACTGAAATCAAAAATCTGGATGAAACTAATGTGTATAAAGAGGGCAAGCTTCCGCAAGCCATTGAGTGGCTGGGCATCAGTCATTTAAGTGATCAAATTCATGAAATGATACTTCAATATCAATAAGTTCAGACTGTTTTGTGGCTCACCTCAGTATTCCAGATGCCATGAAACTTCTGTTCAGACATGCATGGCCATGCCGCTGCGCAACACGGTGAAAATGCCCAGAATGATAATCAGGCTGGCTGCAATTCGCATGGATTTCATACGCAGGGCAGGGGTCATGGAACGTAGGGCTGATGGTACAAGCATCATGGCAGGTATAGTGCCCAATCCGAACGTGGTCATCATCAGGGTGGCGGTTTGAGCATTGCCGGCGGCAAGCGCCAGCGACAGGGCGGCATAAACCAGACCGCAAGGCAGCAACCCATTGGCGAGACCGAGTGCGTACCAGCTACCGGCTCGAGCGCTTTCTGAAGCGGTGCGCGCAAGACCCGCCAGTCCGCTTTTCCGGCTTGCCCACGTGCTGAATCGACGTAGCGGATCGGGTAACCAACCAGCCAGATTCAGGGCGAAGGTGATCATCAGCGTACCGGCAACCATAGCAAGTATCCGTTGCAAAACGTCGCCGCCAAAAGAGCTCAGGGCGACGCCGCTGAATCCGACCAGCAGTCCCAGTATGGCATAGGTGGTGACCCGCCCGAGTTGGTAGATGAATAGTCCTGACCACCAGATATTTGTCCGGCTCATACTCACCGCCGTCACCAGTCCGCCGCACATGCCAATGCAATGCAGACTGCCCATAAAGCCCAGAGACAGCATGAGCAGCAGCGTAGATGGCAATGAATTCATCATCACTGTTGCTTATCAGTTGAATCATCTGTTTTCATAGGGTTGTCGGCCATAGGATTATCAGCCATATCATCGTCATCGAGAATGCGATGGGCCGGGCCTTCCATATCATCGTACTGACCGTTCTTTACGGCCCAGAAAAACACCAGTACGCTGACCAGCCCGAGTATGATCATGCCCGGAATCAAACCATAAATAACACTCATGACTCCCCCTGTCGCAGCGATGATAATCATCCAGCTTGTTCGGAACAATATCAGATTCAATCATTGACAGTAATGCAGCATAAGCATTATAGTTCATTTTCTATACATGTTAAGGAGATAGATATGAAAAAAATGATAACCACCCTCGGTGCGCTGGCTATATTGATGGGTGGTGTGGCTGTCGGAGACGCGGTTGCCAGCCCACAAGCCAAGTGCAAGGGCTGCCATTCGTTTGATCAGGGTGGTAAGCACAAAACCGGACCAAACCTGTTTGGAATAGTGGGCAGCAAAGCTGGTAGTACTGATTTCAAAAAGTACAGCAAGTCATTGAAGAATGGTGACTGGGTCTGGGACGAAGAAAATCTGAAGTTGTGGGTATGTGACTCCAAAGCGGCTATCAAAACTCTGACAGGCGATGACAAGGCCAAAACCAAAATGGGCAAACAGAAGAAGTGCGGCGAAGCAGCCGATGCAGTTGTCGCTTTCCTGAAAACACTAAAGTAAGAGACTCAGCAGATAGCTCCGGCGCCGAATCCTTCCCCCTCCCTACGGCGCCGGGGTTTCTCTTTTTAGATTATCCATGTGGCGGCGGATCAGGATGGCGTTACCGATAACCAGCAGGGAGCTTATCGGCATGGCCAGTGCGGCAAAGACCGGCGTCACCCATGCAGCCATGGCAACCGGCACCAGAATGATATTATAGGCCAGCGATAAGAATAGATTCTGGCGGATGGTTTTAAGCGACCGTTCGCCCAGCGCAATCGCCCAGGGGATACGGTTTAAATCGCTGCCCATCAAGACGATATCTGAACATTCCATCGATACATCTGTACCGCTGCCCATGGCAATACTGATATCAGCCTGTGCCAGCGCCGGAGCGTCATTAATACCGTCACCGGCCATTAACACGCATTCACCCTGTTGTTGCAGTGCAGCAACCTGATTTGCTTTGTCCTCTGGCAATACGCCGGCGATAACTTGAATTGGCATCGTTGCATGCCCGGATAATTGCTGTTGCAGGTGGTCGGCTGCAGCTTTTGAATCGCCGGTCAGCAGGGTGATGCCCAGTCCCTGTTTATCGAGGCTGGCGACCAGTTCGAATGCGCCCTGACGCAGTTGATCTTCAATGCGCATGAGCCCGATGCAGACGCCATCTACGGCGACCAGTACGGGTACTGCCATTTTCGCTTCCATAAGACGACATGATTCGATCATACGTTTATGAAGGTTGATCTGTTGATCTTGCATCAGGCGCTGGTTGCCAATCCAAACCTGTTGCCCACTAACCAGACCGCCGATACCCATGCCGGGCAATAATTGTTGATCGCATGATGCGGGAAAGGAGAGTCCTTTCTCTTCCACCGAGGCGCAAATGGCAGCGGCCAACGGGTGTGAATAATGCCGCTCCAGTGCACCGGCCAGTTGCAGCAGTTTGTTCTCATCTGTTGAGCCGATAATTTCGGTGACGCGCATGTATCCGGTGGTCAGCGTGCCTGTTTTGTCCAGCACCACATGGGTGATTTTAGATAAACGTTCCAGCGCTTCGCCATTGCGTACCAGCACACCATTTTTGGCGGCAAATCCTGTGCTGACTGCAACAGCCATCGGTGTGGCCAAACCCAGTGCGCAGGGACAGGTGATAATCAGCACGGCGGTGGCAGCCAGCAGAGCAGTGTCGAAATCAACCTGTATCCACCAAAACATGAAAGTAAGTGCGGCAAGCGCCAGTGTGGCGGCAACAAACCATGGCACTATGCGGTCGGCTACCCGTTGAATGCGCGCTTTTGAGCCCTGAGCCGATTCGACCATGTGAATGATGCGGGCCAGAACAGTGGCTGAGCCTGCCGCTTCGACCCGCATCATCAGTGGGTTTTCGCCATTGACTGTGCCACCGGCGATGCGGCTGCCGGCGTGCTTGTGCACGGGCAGGGATTCACCGGTCAGCATGGATTCATCGATATGGGAGCGCCCATCGATAACGATACCGTCAGCAGGCACTTTGTCGCCGGGCTTGATGCGTAGCGTATCCCCAGCCTTTAACTTGCGTACGACCACCCGTTCTTCTTTACCATCGGGGTTTAATCGCGTTGCCATGCGCGGCTGTAATTCCAGTAAACGCAGGGTGGCGGCAGAGGCATTGCGCCGGGCCAGTGCCTCCAGGTAACGGCCAATCAGGATGACAAATAAAAAAACGACCACGGTATCGAAATACACGTGTGCACCGCCCATAACAGTTTGCCAGAGGGAATAAGTGAAGGTGGCCAATGCGCCGATACTGATGGGTAAATCCATATTCAGTGTAGCTTGTCGCAAGCCGCGCCAGGCAGATAAAAGAATCGGGCCGCCGGAATAGAGTAGTACGGGTGTGGCAATGGAGAAGCTCACCCAGTGGAAAAAATGGAGGTATTCGCCGCTGATACCGGAGAATGCACCGGCATACAGGGCAATCGAAATCCACATGATATTCATGGCGCCGAATCCGGCGAAACCCAAGCGGAACAGTAATTGCCGATTCTGCTTGTATATGGCACCTTCAACGCTTTCGAGATTGAACGGAACGGCGGCATAGCCGAGTACGGCCAGTCGGGAGATCACTTCCGGCAGACTTACCTGATCGGGTTGCCACTGGAGCAGCAGTCGGTGATGCACCAGATTAACTTCGGCCTTGATAATGCCGGCCATGCCGGCAAGGGCTTTTTCAATCAGCCATACACAGGCGGCGCAGTGGATGCCTTCAACCATCAGGCGTGCCTGTTTGGAACCATCGCTCAGAGTTTGAGTGAATTCCTGCTGCACCTCTTGCAGGTCGTACTGATCAATATCTGTCGGTGCATCCGGCGGCGGAGCCATGGTAGCTTGCTGTTTTTGCAGGCGTGCATAAAAATTATTCAGACCGGCTTCATGGATGACCTGACAAACACTTAAACAGCCTGAGCAACAGAAAAGATGATTCTGGCCCGCCACCTCGCCATGGCAGGCAGTTGAACCGGCAGCCGGGAGTCCGCAGTGATGACATATTAGTGGCAATGGGGTGCCTTAACATTAAATGCTCTAACCACAAAATAACAATTCACCTTCTGTCTCTTTGCCTCTGTGGTAAAAGAGTTCAAAGGCTTTGTTCTATCGTTGCACAAAAATACGCTGAGCAGTGTCGAAGTGTTGGCCGTCCGTATCTATGCGGGCGATTAAATCCCAGTGCCCGGGCAGCGGGAAGGTGACAGGTGCGGCAAATGTGCCGGCATCGGTCAGGCGCAGTTCGACGCTAAAATCATGGCTGGCATCGCTAGGGCGATAGGCTTTCAGCACCACCTTGCCGGATCGTATCGGCTTGCCCTGATGATCCATCACATAGAGACGGGAAATACCGGATTGATTGACCTTCAGCGTTTTCGGCAACAGCAGTTGCAAGCGCCAGGCGGTGGGGGCGGCTTGTTCGCGCAGATGTTGGTCATGAAAATAGCTTTTACCTCGTTCGTAATAATCCTGCACGACCAGATTGGGTGGTGAGATATAGGCATAGGCAATAAAGATAAAATTGACAGCAAGGGTTACGCCCACGACGGCGAGTATGCCGCGCAGCCACGAGTTTTTAAGATCTTGTTTCAATTGATCACTAAACATAATGTTCACCTGTTCGATCCATTTGATTTACCAACTACTTTTTTGGCCCCATAAATACAGAACGTTTTTTCAGTTTAATTCTGTTCTCTGGCTGATCGTTTTCAAGCACAAAACGAATTTTTGTTTTTTTCTTTTTTAATTGCGATGGCATGGCGCGAAGATAGACATGGAAAGGTATGGTTCCACCGGCATGAAGTATGATCGGGTTACCATCCGGCATTCTGATTTTCACTCCGTCCAGGCCGGTCACGCGCAAGCGAAACTGTATCTCTTGAGGTGTTTTATTCACCGCCTTGATGGTATATTTGTTTTGAATACTGCCATCGGACATCTGAATATACAGCGGTTGCCGTTCATGAACTACGGATAATTCTACAGGGGGAATATGGGTTAATCCATAGAGAATGCCGGCGACGGCCAGAAACAGGACAGTGCTATAAGTGATAACACGTGGGCGCTTGAACAATGGCGGCAAGGATTCGCCCTGCATTTCCTTCCTTGAAGCATAGCGAATCAAGCCCCGTGGTCGATTGACCTTGTCCATAATGCTGTCACAGGCATCAATACACATGCCACAGGTGATGCAACCTTCGCTCATGCCTTCCCGGATATCCACGCCGGTAGGACAAACACCCACGCAGAGCTGGCAATCAATGCAATCGCCACGGTTTGCGCTACCTTTGCCGCGCAGCTTTCCTCTCGGTTCACCACGCGCTTCGTCATAGGTGGGCAGTTCCGTATCCTTGTCCACCATAACTGACTGGATGCGTGCATAGGGGCATAACCAGAAGCAGACCTGCTCCCGCATGAAACCCGCGAACACATAAGTACCGAAAATAAATGCTGCCAGCACGACCCAGGCTGCCATTGGCGCCTGTAGTGTCAGATAGTCGATCCACAGCTGATAGGCATCGGTGAAAAAAGCTGCAAAGGTTACGCCAGTCACAATTGAGATCAGTAACCATAAGCTGTGTTTAAATAATTTAAGACGGATTTTGCGCGCATTCCAGGGTGCCTTATCCAGTTTGCGTCGCTGTATCGGGTTGCCTTCGATTCTATCTTCCAGCCAGGTGAACCAGTCCGTCCAAATGGTCTGGAAACAGAAATAACCACACCAGACACGGCCGGCAACTGCAGTCACTCCGAATAATGTCATGGCCAACAGAATCAGTACCAGGGATAACATCCAGACATCCTGAGGCCAGATGGTCAGCGAAAAAATATGAAACTGTCGTTGTGGAATATTAAACAGAATGGCCTGATGTCCATCCCAGCGTATGTATGGCGCGAGCAAATAAACGACCCACAGAGAAGAAGCGAACCACTTGTAGCTACGGAAACGTCCGGTTACTCGTTTGGCATGAATGGTTTCTTCACCCGTATTTACATGCCAGTGGGCAGTGTCTGCATAAAGATCTTCTAACTTAATCTTTTCTTGGCTTTGCTCCACTATTCTAACTCCTTTCCAATACAACTATTTTCAATACAACTATATTATGCCGAATACTGCTGTTCGGATAAAGAATTAACAGTAAAAAGATGGGGCTAAATTTGTAGTTTATGGTGGTTGGATGTTATTGAGGCAGCAAATTTCCCGGTCGGGAGATGAATTTATCCTGCTGGATACAGTTTTTACTCTGTAATGCTGACGGCAGTCGTGGCGTGATGTTGTCTCCGCATGGTGCAGTCACACCATACGAAATGGCTGCAAAAATCAGATAAACCAAAACGACAAAAGCAGTTACATACCCCCCCCGGATTAATACTTCGTCTGTTTGGAGATAAAAAATGGGGAGACTCCTGTGGCCGGCACTGTTGTGACAGGCTGCAAGTTGACCCTCAGTCGGGCGGCTATAGAGTGCCTGCGCACTCACGGTTTGCAACAGTGCTGTCAGGCCTGATTGTTTGGCTGAGCGCTTGCTTTGCCAAGGTCTGAGTTTAATTCACCACGAACATGGCATGCTTCGTGTCTTTCGAGAGTTTCGTGGTGATATAAAGGTTTTTTTGAAGGAGAGGGCTAATGCCTAAGGTCTGGATTGCGGACAAGATGAGTAGCCGCGCGATTGAAGTGTTCAAGGCGCGCGGCGTAGATGTGGATTACAAGCCGGGCCTGTCCGATGAAGAGAAGATCGCTATTGCAGGCGATTACGACGCCATCGCAGTGCGTTCCTCGACGACGCTGAAAGGCGCGCTTCTGGAAGCATCCAAGCGCGTCAAGGTGATTGGCAGGGCTGGTATCGGCGTCGATAATGTCGACATCGAAGGCTGTTCGCGGCGTGGTATCGTGGTCATGAATACGCCATTCGGCAATACGATTACCACGGCTGAACTGGCTGTATCCCATATCGTGGCGGCAGCGCGCATGATTCCGCAGGCCTCGGCATCGACCAAAGCGGGACGTTGGGAAAAGGCCCGTTTTATGGGTATGGAACTGACCGGTAAAAAGGCCGGTGTGATTGGCGCGGGCAATATTGGCGCGATTGTTTGCGATCGGCTCAAGGGTTTGCACATGGCCGTGTTTGTCTATGATCCTTTTATCTCCGATGAGCGCGCCGCAGCTATGGGTGTGACCAAGGTGGAAACCGTCGCCGAGCTGGCTGAAACAGTCGATGTGCTGACCATCCATGTGCCGCTGCTCGATGCCACTCGCAATCTGATTAACGCAGATATGATTGGTCGCATGAAAAAAGGATCGATTATCGTCAACTGCGCCCGGGGTGGTATTGTCGATGAGGATGCACTCTATGATGCGTGTAAATCCGGTCATTTGCGTGCGGCGGCACTCGATGTGTATGCCAGTGAGCCGGCTCGCGACAATCGTTTGTTTGAGCTGGATAATATCAGTTTTACGCCACATATCGGCGCTTCCACCGATGAGGCACAGGAGAATGTGGCCGTGCAGGTGGCAGAACAAATGTCCGACTACCTGTTGTCCGGAATCGTGAAAAATGCGGTGAATGTGCCGTCTTTGTCCGAAGAAGAGCAGCGTTTGCTGGCTCCATACTTGTTACTGGCCGAACGCATGGGTCGTTTTATCGGCCAGATCATGAAACCGGGTTATTCGCGTGTGAAAGTCAGCTTTGAGGGCAATGCCTCACATATCAATCGCAAACCGTTGATCAATACGATGTTGCAGGGTTTGTTGTCCCAGAGCATGGAAGATGTCAATGCGGTCAATGCCGGCATGCTGGCCAAGGATCGCGGTATCGAAGTGGCGGAATTTGCCTGCGAAACGCCGGAAAATTTTGCCACCCTGATCAGGCTGGAAGTGGAAGGCGACGAAGGTTCTCGCTGCGTATCGGGCACACTGTTTGATGAAACCCGTCCGCGCTTTGTCAGCTTCGACACCTGCGAAGTGGAAATGGCGCCCGAAGGCAATCTGATTGTGATTCAGAATGAGGATAAGCCGGGCATGATTGCGGCGATGGGCGGTGTATTGTCGGCGGCAGGTATCAATATCGGCGATTTCAGGCTCGGTCGTCGTGAGGATGCCGATTCTGCGGTTGCATTGATTCAGGTGGATACGCCGCCGACTCAGGACGTGCTGGATCAGCTGGCCGACCTGCCGGATATGTTGATGGTGCGTTATGCTGAGTTGGGAGATATGTGATGCCGACGCATAAACCGATTATCGGCCTGAATGACGCATTCGGCGCACAGGCTAAAGCGTTACGTAACTTGCAGGGCGATATTCTGTCGTTGTTTGATGAAGCCGGTTATGAAGAAGTGATTTCGCCGATGCTGGAACGTCCGGATTCAATGCAGTCCGGCGCAGGACGTTTTCTGGCCGATCAGACTGTGGTGTTTTCCGATCCGGCCGGAGCCGGTACGCTGGCCATTCGTTCGGATATGACGCCCCAGATTGCTCGTATTGCCGCCACCCGTTTGCAGCACGAGCCCATTCTGAAACTCTGCTATTCCGGCACAGTGATGCTGGCCAGACCGGACGTTCGTGGCGGTTCCCGCCAGCAGTGGCAAACCGGTGTGGAATGTCTCGGTGTTGCAGGGCGGGACGGCGATATCGAAGTCATGCATCTGGCTGCGCGAACAATGCTGGCGGCAGGCTTCAGAAAACCGGTGTTGCAGGTCGGTCATATCGGCCTGCTCAAGGCGCTGGTGGTCGGAAGTACGGCAGCGCTGGAAACATGGACTGCGAAAATATCGCGTCGCTCGCCGGATGATTTAGCTGAACTTATTGCGGTGGAAAACCTGCCGGATGCATCTGCGCAGGCTTTGCTGGAGTTGGTTTCGGGCATGGCGGACAAACAGTGGATTCGTTCACATGTCGGGTCTGTTAATTCTGATTTTGACAATGCTGCCAATGAGTTGCTGGATTTAGTTGAAGAACTGGGTGAGAAGCTGGAAGGGGATGTCAGTGTCTATGCCGATGCTGCCGTGATGCCTCGATTCCTGTATCACAGCGGTATTTTATTTGCCGGCTTTGCCGATGGCGTGGCGCAGGCGTTGCTGCATGGCGGACGCTATGATGCGATGATGGCGGCGCATGGAAGGGATATGCCGGCCACAGGTTTTTCATGTGATTTGTGGGCACTGCTGAACGCAGGGTGATTATTTAACCACAAAGACACAAAGACACAAAGAAAAGACATTCCGGACATGCTTTTTATCTTTGTGCCTTTGTGCCTTCGTGGTTCAAATTTGTGGGGTTGAGATGACAAATACTGTAGCGATTGGAATTCAGTGGGGCGATGAGGGCAAAGGCAAGATCGTTGATTTGCTGGCTCCTGAAGTCGATGTGGTGGCCCGTTTTCAGGGTGGCCCGAATGCGGGACACACGCTGGTGATTGGCGATCAGAAAACTGTGTTGAATCATATTCCGTCCGGTATCCTGCATGAAGATACGCTCTGTCTGATCGGTAACGGCACCGTGGTTGATCCGTTCCATCTGGTTGAAGAAATGAATACGCTGATTCAAGCTGGCATTCCGGTTGCCCAGCGGCTGAAGATTTCCGAGCGTTGTCAGTTGATTCTGCCGTACCACCGGGCGTTGGATGCAGCGCGTGAAGCAGCCAAGGGTAAGGATAAGATTGGCACCACAGGCAAGGGCATCGGCCCGTGCTACGAAGATAAAACCGCCCGTCGTGGTATTCGTCTGGTCGATCTGACATCGGATAATCTGGATGCGCGCATCAATGCAAATCTAGAGTATGTCAATTTTATGCTGGTGGAATACCTGAAATCCGAACCGGTTTCGCTTGAAAAAGTCGATGAGGCGCTGAGTCTGGCTCGCGAACGCTTGTTGCCACTGGCAGCCGATGTGCCGCTGATTCTGCAACGCCATATCAAGGCAGGCGATAGCGTGCTCTATGAAGGCGCGCAGGGGTCGATGCTCGATGTTGATCACGGCACGTATCCCTTTGTGACTTCATCGAATACCGTTGCCGGTGCTGCGCTGGCCGGTCTGGGTGTTGGTCCCGGCCAGGTTGATGCCGTGCTGGGTATCTGCAAGGCATACACCACGCGCGTGGGTTCAGGCCCGTTTCCGACAGAGTTATATAATGCCGAAGGGATGAATTGCCCATCCGGCAAACACATGGCCGAACGCGGCAATGAATTCGGCGCCACCACAGGTCGCCCGCGCCGCACCGGCTGGTTTGATGGCCCCGTCGTGCAACATGCCGTGCGAATCAACGGCGTGACAGGCTTGGCGATTACAAAGCTGGATGTCCTTGATGGTCTTAAGGAAGTAAAATTGTGCGTAGCCTACGAATTAAACGGTGAGCGTCTGGAATCTATACCCGCCTGTTGCAATCAGCTAGATGCAGTTACGCCAGTTTACGAAATCCTGCCGGGCTGGAGCGAAAACACTTTCGGTGCGACCTCACTCGATCAATTGCCGGCCAATGCAGTTGCATTGCTCAAACGTATCGAGGAAGTATGCGAATGCCCCATTGCCATGCTATCGACCGGCCCGGATCGCAATCACATCATTCATCTCCACTAAATATTGGTATTCTACGGCCTTACATCACCGGCAACACAAGCTGCATAGCGAAGTGGTGCAGCTTGTGTTGTCCGAGTGCATCTATTTATCAGGCATTTTTCTTAATGATGAAGTACATATATTCTTGTTCCGCTCCGCTTGGCATGATATGCACATTAAGCTTGCTTTCTACCAATTCAAGTGAATCTGGCAGCTCTAAACAAAAAGGGAGATCCCCCGGCTCTGCTGGGGAGGCATCTGAAGTTTGACAATTCCGGGAGTCGCATAGTAACTCCAAAGCGTGAGCCGCCAAGCACCACGCTAAGGAGAAACCATGAGAGATATGCAAAGTATAAATCACATGAGGTGGGAGTGTAAGTACCATATCGTGTTTATCCCGAAATATAGGAAGAAAGCAATATTCGGCCAGATACGGAAAGAACTATGAGTCTGTCGGACTTTTCCGTCGATTAGGTGGTTTGGTTGGTGTAGGGTTA
>CAYUBK010000017.1:0-20312 GCA_964442955.1 uncultured Zetaproteobacteria bacterium
ACAACGGTACGATTTTTCACCGGGTGATTCCCAACTTTATGATTCAGGGCGGCGGTTTCGACAAGGGGATGCACAAAAGAGACAGCTTCGCTCCGATTGTCAATGAGGCTGATAATGGTTTGTACAACAGCATTGGCTCGATTGCGATGGCCCGCACATCTGAGCCGCATTCGGCCAGCAATCAGTTCTTTATCAATACCAACACGAATCGTTCTCTTAACCACCGTAGCAAATCAATCAGCGGCTGGGGTTATGCCGTGTTCGGGCAGGTGACCAAAGGGATGAGTGTGGTGCGCCGGATTGAAGCATCCGCCACCGGCAGTCGTAATGGCATGCAGAACGTGCCGCTTGAGGCTGTGATTATCGAGCATGTCGAAGTGGTCGGAAAGAAAAAGACATCTGTTTTTGATGATGGCTGATGCGATGACGGTTGTTCTCCGACCACAGTGATTATTTTCCCGTCAACCGATTCAGGACTCATGCGTTATATATAGCATGACAACCGAATTCGGGGTCTAAGGAGATAACAATGAAATATAGCATGATAGCACTGGCAGGATTGGCACTGGTGATGATGCCTGCGATGGCGCAGGCAGATCGCGGCGACCGGGTTGAACAACATTTTGACAAAAAGGGCGATCGTATTGATCACCGACTGGATGAAAAAGGTGATCGCATCAATGCACGGCTGGATAGAAAAGGCGAGCGCATTGACCGACGATATGACCGGGCTGCTGATCGTGCCCGGGCAAATGGACACGAAGCTTTGGCCAATCGTCTGGATCGCAAGGGTGATCGCATTGAACGCAGGTTGGATCGCAGGGGCGACCGGATTGATCGTCATCTGGACAGAAAGGGTGATCGCATCAATGCACGCATGGATCGCAAAGGTAAACGCCTGGAACATCGTTGGGATCGACGTCACCATCGTCAGCCAGAAAGCGGCCAGGTTGCGGCAGCAGGGCACAGGCATGCGGCGGCCCATAGCCGGGCCAGCGGACATCGCTGAAAATCCGGTTTGACGGGATGATGGCATGTGGGCGCGAACGTTATCTGGCTGCAGGGTAAGCTACCATTTATGCAACCAGCCGAACCGCAAACTACCTCTCTGCAATCCACCAATCAGAATATCGATGCCTTTCTGGCCAGTGTTGAAAAACGCGCCCTGCGTATGGCAGAAGTGGCTACGCGCAATCGGGAAGATGCACTGGAGCTTGTGCAGGAAGCCATGTTCGGACTGGTCAAACGTTATGCCAAACGTCCGCCTAATACATGGTCGCCGCTGTTTTATCGCATTTTACAAAATGGCATCAGAGACTGGCATCGGCGCTCCGGGCTACGCAGCAGATTTCATCACTGGTTTCATGCGGATGAGGATGTACAGGCTATTGTGGAACAGGTTCCGGATTCTCACCATGCCGACCCGTTTTACCATTTGGAATTGTCCGATGCGGGGCACTGTTTGATGGATGCCTTGCAGGCGTTGCCGTTGCGCCAGCAGCAGGTGTTTATGTTGCGCGTGTGGGAAGGGTTAGACGTGAAGGCGACGGCGAAGGCTATGGGCTGTTCGGTTGGTAGCGTTAAAACACATTATTCCCGCGCTCGCCAAAGCCTGCAGAGTAGCCTGAAGGGGTATTGGCCATGACTGAGAAACATGATTTCGAGTCGTTTACACGGCAGAAACTGGAAGAAACAGCCATCAATATGGATGGTGCTACGCGCACTCGCCTGGCTGCCATTCGTCGTGATGCTGTCTCATCAAAACGTGTGCGGCGTGGGTGGTGGCTGCCGGTTTCGCTGGCAACGGCGATGACGGCGCTGGCGCTGATCTGGATGATGCCGCAGCAAAATAGCAACGAGGTGGATGTGGCTGCGATGGAAGATATGGATTTTCTGGCTTCGGATATCGAGATGGATTTGCTTGAGGATGTTGAATTCTATCAGTGGCTGAATGATGGCGATCATGCCGGTTAAAGTGACGCTGATGATGCTCGCAATCATATTGATCAGCATCACGGCTCGGGCCGAAGCGGATGCGCCGGACACTGAGCTGCTTGAATTTCTGGCCGATTGGGAAACGACGGATGGGCAATGGGTTGATCCATCATCACTGGATGATGCGAGCAGTGAATCGATAAAGCGAAAAAGCGATTCGACGCAGACCACGCAGGAGGAACAAGATGAGCGCTAAACGGTTGATGATATTGCTCGTATGGCTTGGTTTTTTGCATGCCGGATTAGCTATGGCTGAAGTGCAGTCCGTGCCATGGTCATCCTTATCTGCGCAGGAGCAGAAAACATTGCAACGCTTTCATGAGCGTTGGGATCACGTGCCTGCCAAACGGCAGAGTAAACTGCGCAAGGGTGCCAAACGTTGGGCTGCCATGAGTCCTGAGCAACGCAAGCATGCCAGGCAACAACTGAAACGCTGGAAGAAACTGCCCAAGGAAAAGCGTATGCAGTTGCGTAAGCGGTTTGAGTATTTTCAGAGCTTGCCGCCGGAAAAACGGCGTGAACTGCGTCGTCAGCGCCAGCGTTTTAAATCATTGCCGCCGGAGAAACGGCGTGAACTGCGTCAGCGCTGGCAACACATGGATCCGGCCAAACGGAAACAGTTACGCCGCAAATGGCAGCATATGACGCCGCAGCAACGTCGAAAAGAAATCAGGAAACATCGGCCAACGAATCGCTGAGTTGTAGTCAAACAGACTGAATGCGCTGAATAAGACCCGTGCTGGAGTGGCCATCGATAAATGGCATTACGATGACTTTGCCGCCATTCTGGCGGACTTCTGATGCACCGACGATGTCATCCGCTTGGTAATCGCCGCCCTTGACCAGAATATCAGGCATCAGGGTGCGAATCAGGCTTAACGGCGTATCCTCTGAAAACGCGACGACCAGCGCGACAGCGCGCAAGGCGGCCAGCATCACGGCGCGGTCTGGCAGCGGATTAATCGGGCGCGACGGCCCCTTCAGTCGGCGGATCGAATCATCGTCATTCAGACCGATAATCAGTTTATCACCAAGCGCCGCCGCCCTGTCCAGATAATCAATGTGGCCGGGGTGCAGCAGGTCGAAGCAGCCGTTGGTAAAGACGATGAGCTTGCCTTCGTTTTTCCACTGCCTGACTTTATCTTGCGCCTGTTGCTGGGGCGTTACATATCGCACAGCTGAATGGCTTATGAATTGCCTGATTGCATCAGGTCAATCACAGCAGTAACCCCCGGCGTTCCTTTGGCGATATCCTTGGCGCGCTGGCGCTCAATGAGTCGGTTGACCACGCCTTGCAGATAAACCTTGCCGTTGACCGTTTCAACATGAATTTTGAAACCGGATACGAGCTTGTCATTCCACAGGCGACGTTTGATGCGTGTTGTGATCCATGAGTCGGACATCACAGTGCGAATTTTCGGCTTGCCAATTTCGATTTGATTTTTCACATTAACCACGCCACTTATTTGTTTGGTAATGTGAACGGCCCGTTCAATATGCCTGCGTGTTGGAAGGTGCCCGGTCAGAATAGCCTGCCCTCGAATGACTTCAACGCCGACCCATCGTGATGGCATATCGCGTTCAGCAATCAGTCTGGCATCAATCTTGGATGCAATGGCAACATCATCCAGTTGCCGGCCCAGAGTACGTTCATCATGCATGCCGGAAGTGCCGACAGCGGCAGTGCCGAGTATAGCTGAGGCAAAGCAGCCGGATAGAGAGAGTGAGGCGGTGAACAGAATCAATAGTCGAATCAATGGCATGGTAACTCCGGGATGTTTATTTTTCGTGAATATGAAACAAATCCATGTGCGTTCAAGGAGTGCTGATTTATTGCCATCCTGGCAAAAATAAGCACGCGAAGGCAAAAACGCCGTTTTGCCTTCGCGGAAACGCTAAATTAATCAGTATTTCCTTAAGTGATATCTTCGCCCAATGCTTCCAGTACGGAGGCAAAGAGCAAGGGGACAAGTATTTCATCCGGCCCTGACAGCCAGAATCCGGCGCCGTTCGGCAACGACAGGCGGGTGACGACATCGGTGATGGCGCTGGTGCTGGCAGCCGGGTCAATGACGGCGGTGGTGACCGACTCAATTGTTTCACCCACATTGCGGGCGGCATCAACAGCTTGCAACAGCACACGCGGCATCACCACGCTGGATGCAACATTAATCACCACGCCGTGGCTCGAGGCCGCCATCATGCCGGCCAGCAGACGGAAATCGATGATGCCGGATGCACCGAGTGCTTCGCCATGTGAGGCGGGGTGAAAGCAGAATGCATCTGCGCCAATGGCAGGGTGTACAGAAACAGGAATACCATAACGAAAAGCGGTGGCGACGACGGAGTGATCTAGATGTTCCAATTCCGATTCCTGCAAATGTTTGCCTATGCTTTTACCAATGCCCCAATTCTCCAATGTACCGAAATTGATGGCGTCATTAATAAAACAGCCTGTTTCTTCAGTCATGAAATAATTGCCATCGCTCAATTCACGTTCGCGTGCAGTAACGGTGCGGCCGGAAATGGCGATTTCCACATCTTGCTCCAGAGCCGCACCGGTTAAGGCCAGTCCGGAAATAACTTTCTGTTCAATCAGGCGGCAGATCAGCGGGCCAAGTCCGGAATCCAGCACATGGCCGCCACAAGCAAGAATAATCGCATGCTTATTGCGATAAGCTTGGGTGATGGCATCACGCAAGCGAAAGAGATCTCCGGCGCAGCCCAGGTTAGGAAGGCTACAGAGGAAGTTATCAAAACCGCTGCCCGGCTGATAGGGAGCACCGAAATCTTTACTGTCGGTATCAACTTTTCGTTGCGCCAACGGTACGGTTCTTAGTTTGCTGAAAGATAGCGGTTTAATTGTCATGGTGACCTCCAAACATGGATTCATCCACCAGCGCGCACAAGATATGCAGGCAGGTGATGTGCATTTCCTGAATGCGGGGGGTGGATGGGTGTGGGATATTGATATGCATGGTGACATGCGCATTGCGGCCCAGCTTACCACCATCTTTACCGGTCAGGGCAATCGATTGCATGCCGGCAGCAGCAGCTGCATCGGCGGCGGCGACAATATTATCCGAATTTCCGCTGGTGGAAATCAGTAGCAGCAGATCGCCGGGGCGACCGAGCGCTTCAACCTGCCGGGAAAATACTTGTGCAAAAGAGAAATCATTGGCGATGCTGGTAATCACCGATGCATCATGTGTTAGTGCCACTGCGGCCATGCCGGGTCGGTTGATTTCAAAACGATTGACCAGTTCCGCAGCAAAATGCTGGGCATCGGCAGCCGAACCGCCATTGCCGCAGGCCAATACTTTGCCACCGTTTTTCAGGCAGTTCACAATAGCGCTGGCAGCATCCTGAAGGGGGGCGGACAATGACGCCATACACTGGCGGCGCAATTCAATGCCGGTGCTAAAAGCCTGCTCAATCAATGGGTGCGTTTGCTGCTGAGTGGAACTCACCTGATGATATCCTCCATGTGTTCGATGCGTGGGGGAACCCACGCAGGTAAGCCGACTCTAGGGGTCAGGATGATTAAATCAAAGCGGCATTGGCAATGCGCATGATTTACATGCCTGCCCAACCATGTTTCAGCGGCGGATTGCAAGCGGGAACACTTGTCCGGATGCATGGCCAGCAGACTGGCTTCACGCGATTGATGCGCTTTGACTTCAACAAATACAATCAAATCATCACGCCTGGCGACGATATCCAGTTCGCCACGACCAAGCCGGATATTGCGCTCCAGAATCGTATAGCCCCGATGCTGCAAATAGCGGGCGGCGCGCTCTTCGCCGAGCCTCCCTTGTTTGGTGCTCATGCTAGTTGTTCACCACGAAGGTCACGAAGAATACGAAGTTAAAAACGTGTATGATTTGTAATCAGCGCATACACGCGTGATTTGCTGATGCCCAGCGTATGGGCGACGGCCTTGGCGCGAGCAGACGGGGGCAATGACTGCATGGCCGGCTCGGCCAGGCAATCGATAATATGATTGTCTGTGAGTTTAACGGCTTCATCGCTGGCCGGGCCAATCAACAGTACAATTTCACCGCGCGGCGTATGATGCTCGAAATGCGTTGCCAGTTCAGCAGCCGTTCCCCGAACGAATTCCTCATGCAATTTGGTCAGTTCGCGCGCCACAACGAGTTCCCTGTCCGGCTGTAACGATGTTTTTAAATCCTGCAATGTGGCCAACAGGCGGCGAGGGGATTCAAGTACGATCACGGTTTCATCAGCGCCGGATAACCGGTTTAATTCTGTCTGACGAGCTTTGCCGCTGCGCGGCAGAAATCCGGAAAAACGAAAATGATCCGTTGGCAAGCCGGCGGCACACAGGGCGACCACCACGCTGCTACAACCGGGAATCGGTACGATATTAATATGTTCGGCATGCAACCCGCGTACCAGCCGATAACCGGGATCAGAAATCAACGGCGTGCCGGCATCAGAAATCAGTGCTACATCCTCCCCGCTTTTGAGGCGAGCAAGCAGCGTCTGAATCATGGCCGATTCATTATGTTCGTGTACGGTGATCATCGGCGTGGTGATGGCGTAATGTTGCAATAGTTTGCGGCTGTTACGCGTATCTTCGGCGGCAATGATATGCACCGATTTCAGTGTTTCTACGGCGCGATACGTCATGTCGGCCAGATTGCCGATAGGCGTGGCGACGATGAATAGTTGGCCGTATGATGATTGATCCGGGGCTGTTAATGAAACATGCGGGTGTAGCGACGCGCTCATTTTTTCGTCTCTGCAAGGCTTTGCGAGCGTGGTGTGCTTGTTGCACGCAAACGAGCAGTAACGCAGTCGAACGGAAAAATGAGTACGTCCCTCCGGGCTGTGGCCGAAATAAGGCCATGCTGTATTGCTCGTCGTTTATTTGGATTTACCAAACCTCGCTCCTCGCGCTTTGCCGGGCCTTATTTTGGCAAACAGCGCTGCGCTCGCATTTTTCATTAACAGCCCCTAGGCTGCGAATCCATGTTGAGGACACGTTATCTTTCCAGGCCACTGGCCGCAATGCCGGCTGTGCTATTGGCTGGTGTATTTACCCTGTTATTACTCAGCGCCTGTCAACCCAAAACGCCAGTGCGAACGGCTTCAAAGCCTGCGCAAATGCATATGTTGCAAGTGTTCAGGGGTGCTGCCGAAATACAAAAGCTGATGGCTCAGGCCCGTTCCGGCGGCGATATTCATTTCGTATTGCGGGAACTGGACGCGCTGGCGAGCGGTGATTCCGCGCCGATTCGCGAAGAGGCGGCATTTCGCAAGGCCCAGTTGATGCTTGAAGGTGATTTCCCGGGCGCCGAAGAAGCTGCCAAGTCAGCTATTGAAGCATATCCACAACATGCCTTGGTTCCCTACGCCCATTTCTGGATGGCCCGCTGGTGGCTGGAGCAGGAAGAGAGCGGACGGGCGTTGGAAAGCATGCGGTTGGCCTTGCTGCATCCCCGGCTAACACGTGAACTGGTCGATAATATTTTTAATATCGCACCTGTGGTGGTGCAGGAGGCCGGTGAGCGGGAAGCGGTTGCATGGTTACTGGCCGCTGCTGAGATCGATTTTGCCGGGCGTGATAACTGGTTGAGGATTGCCGCCCGGCGTGCTTCGATGGAAACCGTTGAGCAACTGATGCGGGATCAGGCCTTAACGCCACAGACACTGCCGAGTTTTGCACTGTATGCCGGACGGGCGCGACTGATGAGTGGTAATATGGCGCAAATCAGCAGGATTGCAGCCTTGTTGTCCGCTTCCATGCCGAACGCTCCGGAAATCAAGCAGCTTCAGTCATGGGCATCCGGAGAAATCCGGGCTGCCACGATTGGCGTGATGTTGCCGCTGAGCGGTAAATATGCCCGCTATGGCAAGCAGGCTTTGCGCGGCATTCGTATTGCGCTGGCCGGTCTGGAATATGGTGAATATATCACGCTGCGCATCGAAGATACCGGCTCGAACCAGCAGATGGCTATCAATGCCTATCGCCAACTTAGCAATGACTCAGTCAGTATCATGATCGGGCCGTTGCTGGCCGAAACGACCGAAGCGCTTTTGCCCTATCTCAAATCGGATATTCCCGTCATTAGTCTGACTGGCAGAATGGATTTGGCACATCGTTCGGAGGCGCTGTTTGTGCATACCCTGTCACCACTGGCACAGGTCAATGTGATGGCTGATTATGCATGGCAGCATGAAGCCAGGCGCATGGTGGTGATTTCAGATGCCGGCGATAAACAGACTGAAGCCG
Organism: uncultured Zetaproteobacteria bacterium; assembly: GCA_964442955.1. Classification (GTDB taxonomy): domain Bacteria; phylum Pseudomonadota; class Zetaproteobacteria; order Mariprofundales; family Mariprofundaceae; genus Mariprofundus. The sequence continues at coordinate 8,255 of CAYUBK010000017.1, forward strand.
ATATGTTTGTGACTGCCTTTGAGGAGCTGGGCGGTGAAGTGTTGCAGACGGTGCAACTGGAACCCGGCGTTATCGATTATCGCGATCGACTACGGCAACTGCGTTACGAAACCGATGATGATGAAGTGCTTGCTGCCCTTGATGAGGACTTGAGTGTGTTTCTGCCCAAGATGGATGTGGAGATTCATGTTCCTGTAAACTTTGATGCGGTTTACCTGGCTCTGAATGGTAAGCAGGTCGCCTTGCTGGCCGGTCAGATGGCTTATGCCGATATATCGGATCTGCCCCTATATGGCAGCAGTCGCTGGCAGGATGGTCATTTGCTGGATGATCGCGGGCGTTATCTTTCGCATGCCCGTTTTGCTGCATCAAACCGTGTTGAAAATGATAGTGATGATTCGGCCATGCGGCGTTTTCGCTTCACTCACCGGGAAGCGTGGGGCAACGACGAAACGACAGATCTGATGCGTCTGGCTTACGATACCATGCGTATTGCAACGGTGATGACCAGCCGCATGGGTTTAGAAGAAGGTGCTATTTTTGAAACCTTGCAGGACCCTGAGGGCTTTCCCTCCATGACCGGACATGTGCGTTTCGATGCATCCGGAGTCGGTCAGAAACAACTGGATATTTTCAGCATCAAAAAGGGAGAGATAGTCCCTGCCGGATGAGATTCATTCTGCCGCCATGTTTTGCGCTCGTAGCTCAGCTGGATAGAGCATCAGGCTTCGAACCTGAGGGCCGGGGGTTCGAATCCCTCCGAGCGCGCCATACATTACGCTAATTTGTCGTCGGCGATGTGGTAATTCGGATCTTCCTTGATGTTAACCTCGACCAGTTCCGCGGCTGTGGTCAGCAGCTTGCGGCATTCCGGGCTGAGATGAATAAGGTGCAAGTTCTTGCCGGCTTTTTTGTAGCGCTCGGCCAGATTATCGATCGATTCAATGGCTGAGTGATCGGCGATCCGGGACATGGCGCAATCAATATATACTTCATCGGCATCATTTTCGGGATCGAATAATTCACTGAATCGGTGCGCCGAGGCAAAAAACAACGGGCCATGTACCCTATGCACTCGCGAACCATCGCTTTGATCTTCACTGATGAGATAGATATGGCGGGCCTGTTTCCATGCGAATACCAGCGCCGTAGCGATGACGCCGATAATCACCGCCGTAGCCAGGTCGGTGAATACAGTGACCACTGCCACCAGTATTCCGACAAAGGAATCTTCAAGTGGAATCTTCTTCAACAGATTGAAACTGCCCCACTCGAATGTGCCAATCACCACCATAAACATCAGGCCGACCAGTGCTGCGACTGGCACCATGGCAATCAGATCTGAAGCGAACATGATGAATATGAGCAGAAACAGGGCAGCGGCAATGCCGGATAAATTGCGCAGGCCGCCGGACGATACATTGATCATGGTTTGCCCGATCATGGCGCAACCGCCCATGCCGCCAAAGAAACCGTTGACGGTATTGGCCAGTCCCTGTCCGATAGAAACGCGATTGCCCTGTCCTCTGGTGCCGGTCATTTCATCGACCACGCTCATGGTCAGTAGTGATTCAATCAGACCGACGCCGGCCAGAATGACGGCGTAGGGGAGGATAATCTCCAGCGTTTCAAGATTGAACGGCACGGCCGGAATATGAAAAGCCGGGAATCCGCCGCTGATATCGGCAATATCGCCGACTGATTTGGTATCAAGCCCGCCGAAGATCACGATGATGCTGATGGTGATAATGGCTGCTAAACCGGCCGGAATGGCGCGGGTAATTTTGGGCAGGAAGAACATAATGGCCATGGTCAGCGCCACCAGACCCAGCATGGTGAACATCGGGCCGCCGCTTAACCAGTGCATTATGCCGTCTGCGCTTTTGGTTTTGAACTGCTCCATCTGGGCCAGAAAAATCACGATGGCCAGACCGTTGACGAAACCGAGCATGACAGGATAGGGCACCATACGGATATATTTACCGAATTTGGCTGCGCCGAAGATGATTTGGATGATGCCGGTCAGCACGATGGTGATAAATAAATATTCCACCCCGTGCTGCGCTACCAGCGCCACCATGACCACAGCCATCGAGCCGGTTGCGCCGGAAATCATGCCGGGACGACCGCCGACCAGCGAAGTCACCAGTCCCATCAGAAAGGCGCCATACAGCCCGACCAGCGGATTGACGCCCGCCACAAAAGCAAAGGCGACCGCTTCCGGCACCAGCGCAAATGCCACAGTCAGGCCGGAAAGAACATCATCCTTGGCCCTGGCGGCGTGATCGTAATATAGCTGAAACATGGGAACTCCTAAGGTGGCGCACTATAGTTCGGGCGGGGCTTTGCGCAACTTGCCTTGCAAAAGCTGAATATGCCCATCAGCCGGGAGAAAATATGAACATCGTTTGTTATGACATCAGTTCACTGATCAGAAAAAATCTGGTATTGAAAACATGTCCGTCTTGCCACGCAGATATCGAAACGCGTGATGTGGAGCCTTCGCAAGCTTCCCGTGCATTTGATCAACAGGCCTCTAAACCTGTTATTTCAACATCTCTCAGCCAGTGCCCTGATTGCGGTTGGTGGGCAGTGCGGGAATTGCGTTCGGATGATGCATTGTATCACCCGCCCGTTGAAGCGTTTGTCGTGGTGGCCGCCAAACAAGAGGGTGGTAAGCGGGGAAATAAATCTGTGACATGGGAGCAGGTCTTGACAGACGAAGCGTATTGGAAAAATCCCAACCCCATGCAATCCACAGAAGCCATAGCATTATTTGGTTCTGCTCAAATGCTGTTGCCGAACATAAGTAGCCTATCGGGACAAGATATCTTCGACAGAATGAAATCCGCAGCACCAATCGTGCTGCCCATTCTGTTTATCATTCTGATTGCGATTTTCTTCTGAATTCGAGGTACAAAAAGGCTGGCGAAGCAAGCCGATGTCGAGGCAGAACTGGATTTATGTGGCCGATTCGGGGGAAACGACGCTGGCTGTGGCAATCGCAGCGCCAAGGCTGCCTGCGATAGCGCCGCCAATGAGTAGCGGAAACAAAATCACCCAGTTGCTTAAATCCACCTGTATGGTCGCCAGCCATGCGTTGCTGCCTAACACAACAGGCCACAACAAAAGCCATGCAACCAGGCCGGCGCTGGCTCCGAGCACCATGCCTTCCAGAATAAACGGCATGCGTACAAACCATTCCTGCGCACCCATCAAGCGCATCAGATGAATCTCGTCGGCACTGGCCAACAGCGTCATACGCAGCGTATTGGAAATAATCAGTGCCATGGCCAGCGCCAGAATCAGCGAGGCGAACCAAGCCATATATCTGGCCTGAGCGATCCAGTGATGCGCTCCGGCCATGCTGACTTCATCTTCATTGATGTGCGCGCCAAATCGCGAAGCGGCATCCCTGATATCAGAAAACAGGAATTCATCAGTTTCATCGAGCAGGGATAATTCAAAGGTGAGAGGCAGGCGTGCGGCCAGCTCTTTCTGATTCATGCCGGTGTCACCAAGCCATCCCTGCATCCAGCGGGCTGCTTCCTCTGCAGATATTTTTCTGGCTGTATCCACTTGCGGAATCGCTTCCAGTGCCTGCTTCAATTTATCAGCCTGATTGCCAGCCTGATTGCTGGCGGAAGCATCAAGATAAACATGGATGTGAATATCCTGCTGCCAGCTACCGACCCATTGCCCTGCCGCCTGCATGCCCAGCCAGATTGCGCCCACAGCCCACAATGCAATGCAAACAATCATCAGCGCCAGAATCTGGTGAATGCCGAAGGGAGGGAGGTGAAAACCGCCGGGCAGACGTGGATTGATTTTATCCGGAATGATTTCAGTTTTCCTGTTCATGAATACGCCGACCCGGCCAGTAAGCCGGCATGTAGTTGCACCACCCGGCCGGGATGGGATTCCAGCAGGTGCAGATCATGGGTGGCCATGATCACAGTTGTGCCGAGCCGATTCAGGGCCATCAGATAATCCAGTACCCGGCGCGCTGTATCTACATCCAGATTGCCGGTTGGCTCATCCGCAAGAATAACGGCCGGGTTGGAGGTCATGGCACGGGCAATGGCAACGCGTTGTTGTTCGCCGCCGGATAATGCTTCGGGGTACGACCACAAGCGGTCAGCCAGTCCGACATAAGCCAGCACTTTACGTACGCGTGGAATCAGACGTTCTGTTTTCCAGCCTTGCACACGCAGTGGCAAAGCTACATTTTCAAATACGGTGCGCGAAAACAGTAAACGGTGATCCTGAAAAATAATGCCGGTGTGGCGCCTGAGTTGGCGTATTCTGGATTGGTTGGCTGAACGCATATCGGTGTTCTGGACGCTCAGCGCACCCGAAGTGGGGCGAACACCGCCATAACACATACGCAGCAATGAGGATTTCCCGGCCCCGCTTTCGCCGACAAGATAGACAAACTGCCCCTGTGTAATATCCAGCGACAGGCCGGAAAGAGCTATTTTTCCGGTCGGGTATCTGAGCATAAGCTGCTGCATGTGAATCAGGGGGGAATCTGCTAGCATGGTTGCAAACGGTAGCTTCGAGCTGCCTGCCTGTCACTGACGAATGATATGACAAATGGCATGTCGGAACAGGATATATTGCGCGCTGCTGACAAATGGCGGCTATGGATTCAATATGTGCGCATGAACCTAGAATGTCCGCATTGTCAGGCACTGTATGATATCACAGGGGATGTCGGCGACGTCTTATTCGTTTGTCATCAATGTGGTCAGGAATTCAGTGTCGAGCCCCGGCCAGCAGATGCTCAGCAGTGTGATGCGAATTTGACTCAGGCGTGGGGGGCATTGCATTGGCAATGCGTTTCGCGCGGTTTTGCAGAGCCTCCGTGGCAGCGTAATGAAGCTTTCAGGCTATCTGAACGAGGCGATATCGTGTCGGAATTTATGCCGGAAACTGTACCAGACATTGTAGCTGAAGCGTTGCCGGAAGAGGTCGAACAAGCCCCGGTTCGGAAAACTGCCCATATCTGGCCCTGGTTGCTGGTCATTCTTACGCTGCTGGCCGGTGCCGGTTTCTGGATTCAGAAAGATGCGTGGCTGGATAATCGATTGGTTCGCAGCCAGCTGATCAATATCGGTTTTGATATGGCAATGCGCAGTAAAGACTGGCGTATTGCTCCGGCCAGCGTACAGCCTGAATGGGTGGTGAGCCGGGATCATGGCAGCAAGATGCTGCTGATTCATGGTAAAATTATTAATTTATTGAGCAGCGATATGGCGCTACCTGCCATCAATGTAGTTTTTTTCTCAAAAACAGAACCGGATAAACAGATTGGCACAGTTGTTGTGGATATCAGGCGTGCCGAGCCCGGGAATCCCTTGCATCAGTTGCCATATATCGCTCCGGCCAGAGATACCGCGCTGGTGCCGGCTTTGGGTGATCGCAATTTTACGATCATGGCCGAGTCAGTTCCTGAATCAACCGGAGATTTTACTTTGTCGCCGATGCCTCGTTAACGTGCTTTGAGAGTGAGCTTGCCAGCACATCATTCAGGTTGGCCAGGTTCCACGGCTTGCGCAGTACAGGATAGGATGCATGTTCTTTCTGCAGTAGCGCTTCCTGCTTGTCATAGCCGGTCATCATCACAATGGGGAAATCCTTGCGTATTTGTTGCATGTGTTCTGCAGCTTGCAAACCGGTTGCCCGGGGCATCACTACATCGAGAATGGCTATATTCACATCCTCGGCGTGGTCGGTGAAAACCTGGATAGCATGTTCGCCGTTGGTGGCTTGCAGCACATGGTAATTGGCGCTTTCAAGAATGCTGCTCAATGCCTCCAGTACATGGTTATTATCATCGGCGACGAGGATCAGTTCACCATCGCCACGGCGTAATTGTTCATCAGAATCAACCTGAGAGAGCTTGTCTGTTGTTACAGGCAGATAAATAGACAGACAAGTACCTTCTCCTGGCTTGCTTTCAACATCAATGGCGCCGTCAAGCGCTTCCACATAATTTTTGACCATGGCCAGACCAAGCCCGGTGCCTGAGCCACTGGGCTTGGTGGTGAAAAATGGTTCGAATATTTTATTGATGGTCGCCTGATTCATGCCAGTACCATTATCGCGCACACGGATGCAGGCCCAGGTATTGCCTGCATCACTGCGATCATCTTGGGCCAGTCGCGCTGGCAAGGCAGTGTCGGATACGGATAACGCGATATTGCCCTTGTCGGCATTGTGCTCCATGCGTTCCTGCACTGCATGCGTTGCATTCACAACCAGATTTAATAATGACTGTTGCAACTGCACTGGATCGCAGTTGGTCATCAGGGATGTGTTTTCCACATGGCATGAAAACTCGATATTTTCCGGCACCGACACGGCGGCAAACTTGGTGAGTTCCTTGACGAAAGGTACGAGATCAATGGCTTTGACATCCGGCGCATCCTTACGTGAAAAACTGAGCAACTGGCGCACCATGCCGGCGGCGCCATAGCCCTGCTCCTCCACGTTTTCAATGCGCTGTTTCAATTCGGGAAAACCTTTCATGCGACTTCTGACCAGGTACAGGTTGCCCAGCATGCCGGCCAGCACATTGTTGAAATCATGCGCGATACCGCCCACCAGCATGCCGACAGCCTCCATTTTTTGCGCTTGCCGGAGCTGCTCTTCTATGGCGATCATTGCTGAAATGTCGCGATGCACGGAGACAAAAGAAGCTACGCCCTGCTCATCGTGAATGGGGGTGATGCTGGTCAAGGCATCGTAGCTACTCTGATCAGGGCGTAAACGTTTATGGCGCCCATTCCATGATTGCGTGTGCTGCAAACAGTTTTCAAGCGTCTCCAGCGCGTGGGAATCCGGGCTCCAGAATGTGCTGACAGGCTTGCCCTCCACTTCGGCACAGCTTAAGTGCACGTTGTTGCAAAAGGCCTCATTGGCGAATTCGATCACACCGTCAACATCAAATACGCAAACGGCCTCATCCGACTGTTGCAGCGCACTGGCCCAGCGTTGATTCTCTTTCTCCAACGCCTTGGTTGCCGAGACATCGCTAATCAAACCCACCCACAGTTGCACCTGCCCGGCGCTATTGAAAATAGGATTCAGATGCAGATCATTCCAGAAAGAGCTGCCATCTTTACGCCGGTTGCGTTGCAATACCCGAACACCTTTCGCCTGCCGGATCGCTTCTCTGGTCTTGCTCAAGGCGGAAGCATCAATATCGTCCCCCTGCATGATGCGCGGGTTTTCACCTACGGCTTCTTCAGCGCTATAACCGGTAATACGCGTAAAGGCCGGATTGACAAACACAATGGGGTGGTTTTCCTGATGCGGGTCGGTCACCACGACACCGACATCGAGGTTATTAACCATCGTATTGAACAGTTCATTCTGCTGCTTGGCCTGCTTTAACGGCTTGACCACCCACAGAAAAATAACAATGGAGGAAATCACGCCCAGCAACAGGGCATCGGCAATGCCGGCCCACGCCGCAGAAGGACTGACGCCGAGCAGGTGAAAGGCTGCCATGATGAGCGCTTCGGTGAACATAATTACCAGCAGCAGCTTGAGTCCAAGCTTGATTGAAGCGCGATCCAGTAATTTATTATTCATTGCACCCATAACCCCAATTATCGCACAAGCGAGCTTTTTCTATATAGGGAAAATCCTTTATATGAATAGAGTCTTTGCCAGGCGTGGGGATATTACAGCTTAACAGTGCCCCACATGATGGCGACGCGCACCAGTTGGGCGCTGTTTTTTAAGCCCATTTTTTTCATAATGCCGGTGTGATGAGCACCCACTGTTTTGCCACTCAAATGCAACAGTTCTGCAATATCGGCCACCGATTGACCATTGGCCAGCATGGTGAATACTTCAAATTCGCGCGCAGTCAGCACCAGCGAAGGATGTTGCGTATTCAGGGTTTGCTCATGCAGGCGTTCACGCAGGCCCTGTTCGATATAAGGCTTGCCCCTGGCTACCGACCTGACCGCATCCTTCAATTCAGAATGGGCGGCGCTTTTGGAGAGATAGCCCTTGGCGCCATTGTCCAGTGCGCGAACCAGCATGGCCGGATCATCATACATGCTGAGCACCAGCACTTTGGCGGCTTCATCGCGATGAAGAATGCGGCGCAGGGTCGCCAGCCCGCTTTCGCCGGGCAACATCAAGTCCAGAATCATGAGATCCGGCCTGACCTGAAAAAAGCTACGGAAGCCTTCTTCGCCACTGGAGGCCTCTGCGACCACGGTGAATTCATCGCCAGACTCCAGCAATTGCCGGATACCCGCTCTTACAATGGTATGGTCATCAACCAATAGTACTGAAATCAATGTTTCGTATCCTTTTTTGGTCAGAGTATCTGTGATACATGTTTTATGCTGGACGGGAAGCTAGAATAACACATGCAAGATTTCTCTAAGGATTTTGCTTTAATTTTGAAGCAGGGATTCTGAATACGAGCATGCTGCCACCTTCGGGGGGGATGCTGACTTCCAGATTACCGCCGAGCAGTCGGGCGCGTTCGCGCATGCTGGTTAGTCCGTTGCCAATGGTGATTTGATGTATATCAAATCCACAGCCATTGTCCTGTATAGTCAGTTTTACCCGGTTGACCTTGAAGCGGAAATCAATATCGGCATGCGTGGCACCCGAATGACGGACGATATTGGTTATGCCTTCCTGCACGATGCGGTACAGGTGGATATTGATCTGTTCTGCCAGCTCAGACATTTCTCCGTGCAGGGAAACATCGATATCGATACCGGCGCTACGCCGCCACTCATCGCATAATTCCCGCACTGCTTCGAACAAGCCCAGTTTCTGCAAATGTCCGGGTTGCAGTTGTTTGAGCACGGTGCGCGTGCTGTTCATCAATTGGTCGGCGAACAGCTCAAGCTTGTGGATGGATTCGAGTGCAGCATCGTAGTCGTGCGATTGACATTGCTGATCGGATAATTCGGCCTGAATTTGAATGGCCGTGAGTATCTGGCCGAATTCATCATGCATGGTGCGGGCAATCTCGGCCCGTTCCAGCTCTCTGGCCTGCATCAGTTCACGAGATAGCGTTTGCACCTGTTTGAGCAATTGCACCCGTTCGGACTCTGATTGTTTGCGTTCACTTACATCCATCACATAAGCCAGGTAATGCGAAATGCTGCCATCGCGGCTAAAGACCGGAGATGTGGATATCTGGCTCCAGGAAAAAGAACCATCCTTACGATAATTTTTCAATGTCAGCTGATAACTGCGCCGATCAGCAATCGCATCTTTGAGTGCTGCCACAGCATCCTGATCGCGATCATTTTCTTGCATGAAGCTGAAATTGCGACCGAGAATTTCATTACGAGCATAGCCGGTGATGGACTCAAAAGCGGCATTGCAATAAATAATCGGCTCATCGGGTTGACGCACATCGCAAATGAATATGCCGTTTGTGGAATCTTCAATGGCCTGATTGCGAATAGCCATTTGTGCCTGATTGACTTGTTTTTGTTGCCAGCCTCTGAGTAGTAGCGACAACATCAGTGAAATCAACAACCAGATCAGCAGCGCGCCCAGCACCACGCGATTTTTGACCGGGGCAATCACAGCTTCAATGGCACGGGCCGGAAAAATCGACATCACTTTCCATGTCGCCGCAGCAGTATGGTCGTTTATCTTGAAGTGGCTCAGTGAGGTGAATATCTTGAACGGGTATACGGTGGCGTAGCTGATAAGGTCGCCTTGATAGTTGAATTGATCGTTGTCGCCATGTTGCACGCGAGCCCATAATGCGGGGTTCGATTTTGCCATCGTCACAGACGCGCCAGCAGGGAACATAAATCCCCATTCCTTGTCCGTATCGGGATGGGAAAGCCAGTAGCCGTTACGATTGAGCAACATGGGCTTGCTGGCGCTTGGTGAACTCACCAGCGCAAATCGATCCAGCATATCCTGCGCTTTATGATTAATCATCAGTACGCCACCCGGCTTACCATCGGGATGCAATACCTTCAGGCCAAAACGGATGACCGGCTTGAACGGGCGCTCCACCTTGCCGTGCTCAATGTTTAAATCCAGTGCGGAGATATAAATCTCCCTGCTATTCAGCGCCATGGACTGGCGAAAATAATAGGTATCGCCTTTAAACTGTAAATCCTGATCAGGTACAACAAACGGCTCGCCCTGCCCTGCATCAACGCGCAGGCGTTCCATGCCGGTCGCATCAATAAAACGGATCTGATCAAAGAGATCGTTGTTGTGCATAAATGAGTACATATCAAGGGCGAAGTGGACACGATCCTGATCGGTTTCGACCAGTCCGTGATCCTGAATCTGGTCGCGCAGGAAGGACAGGGTATACGAGATATAACGCAGGTCGGAGGATAATACGACGGCCTGGAGTTGCACATGGTGGGCTTCTTCTACGGTGATTTTGTCGATCTCATCGGCAACGCGCAGATGTAGATAACTATAAGCGATGAGGGCGACGGCAAGAGCTGCGATAACGGAGCCGGTAACTAATCGAATCAGGACAGGGCGAGCGCTGAGAGATTGACCGGATGCCAACCAGGATTCAGGCATGCGAGTCCGGATCAACGCGCATGGGTTTTCATGTTAACGAATGCGGGTGATGAGCGCCACCGCCTCGGCGGCAATACCCTCTTTTCTGCCGGTAAAGCCCAGCCATTCGGTGGTCGTTGCCTTGATATTGATTTCGTCTTCGCTGATAAACAGCAACTTGGCCAGTATTTTTTTCATTTCCGGCACATAAGGGGCGATTTTTGGTTCCTGTGCAATGATGGTGCAATCAACATTGCCCACCGCCCAACCAAGCCGTTTAAGTTGGCCTACCGACAACGACACAAATAATGAACTGTCGGCATTTTCATAATTCGGATCGTGATCGGGGAAATGGGAGCCGATATCATTCAAGCCGGCAGCGCCCAACAGCGCATCGCAAATCGCATGGCTCAATACATCGGCATCGGAATGGCCGCCCAGCCCCTTCTCATACGGAATCTGTACGCCGCCCAATACCAGTCGCCGGTTATCCTCAAACGGATGCACATCAAACCCCTGACCAACGCGAACATTCAGTTTCATGAGTAATCTCCCTTTGCACAGATGTCAGTGCTGAATATAACAAGGCTACGCTGAAGATTCAATTTTTCAGGGTGTTCAGGGTTGCTTGTGCTGATCCAGCAGGGATTCCAGCCAGGCCAGGTCGGCCATGGTGGTGATTTTCCGGTTATCCGAATCGCCCCGGCTGACATGGACATCGAATCCGGCTGCTTCCAGCAATGAGGCATCATCGGTATGCAAATGCAATCGTTCTGACTCCAGTGCGAGCGCCTGCTCAAACCAGTCGCGTCTTGCCACCTGCGGGGTTTGCACGGCCCGGAGGGTATGGCGATCAGGCGTTTCCAATACTTTTCCATCAGCATTCACCCGTTTGATGGTGTCGTGCACGGCCAATCCGGGCACGGCTGCGCCGAAGCGTTCGGCCACATTCAGCACATCAGCCAGCAGCGCTTCAGATGGTAAGGGACGGGCTGCATCATGTACGGCTATCAGTTCGATATCTTGCGGCAACGCAGTCAGGCCGTGCTGCATGGAAATCGAGCGCTCGGCACCGCCAGCCACTGGCGGCAATAATGCAAAAGGAAAATGTTTATTCGCTACCAAACGGGCAAACACGTCATCGCCGTCAGCAATCACAGGTTGCACCACGCTGATACGCGGCTCGGCTGCCAGGTGCGCCAGCGTATGTAATATAATCGCCTTGCCGCATGCCTCGACATATTGTTTCGGGATGTCGCCGCCAAAACGGCTGCCGGAGCCGGCGGCCAATAATAAAACGCCTGTTTTCATGCCCGTGATTGTGTCCGCTTATGCCTTGTGGTCAATGCCGGCATCACACTGTTGCCGGAGCTGCGCCCAGCCGTAGCATGGGCGACCAAATTTGAACACCTGAGAGATTCCATGAGCCAGCAAGCCACCACATCATCAGCCACCACATCATCAGAGCTAGCCAAAACTTATGACCCGCAGGCGGTTGAACCTGCCATCAATGATCAATGGC
>CAYUBK010000018.1:0-20049 GCA_964442955.1 uncultured Zetaproteobacteria bacterium
CAGCCTTGTGTTCAAATAAATCAGCGGCAATCTGAACAGCTACATTGATTTTATAAGCGTGCTGAATGGCACCACACCCCACTCCGCGGTACCCAATCTGAGAATAACATGAAGGTTTGCCTCATGAGCGTATGGTCTTCTCATGCGTATGCGGGAGTGTCAAGGGTTGCGACCTGTGCTGTAAGCCCAAAATGAAAGTGTCCGACCATGCCGGGCTTGCTATTCACCGGTGATTTCGCTAGAAAGCGCGCCCGCTCGGAAGGGCGAATTCGCACACCGTTCAAAACCATTGTGCCCGTTTATTGGACGTTTATTGAAGATAAACCGGTACGGACGGTGGAGGAAAAACAATCGGAGGACTTAAATGTCTCAATTTACTATGAAGCAACTGCTTGAAGCCGGTGTACACTTTGGTCATCAGACCCGACGCTGGAATCCGAAAATGGCCCCGTACATTTTCGGTAAACGTAACGGTATCCATATTATTGATCTGCAGAAAACACTGCGAATGGCCAATGAATCCTATTCATTTATGCAGGCGCTGGCTGCTGCCGGCGGTCGCGTATTGTATGTCGGTACCAAGCGTCAGGCCCGTGATGCGGTCAAAGAAGAATCTTCCCGCGCTGGTCATTACTACGTTAATCACCGCTGGCTGGGCGGCACGTTGACCAACTTCGCCACCGTGCAACAGTCCGTACGCAAGATGAAAGACTTGCAGCGCCAGAAAGAAGAGGGCGTGTTCGAGCTGCTGACCAAGAAGGAAGCACTCGGTTTGCAGCGTCAGCTTGATAAGCTGGAACGCTCGCTCGGCGGCATCAAGGAGATGAACGATCTGCCCGACTGCCTGTTTGTGGTCGATGTGCGCAAGGAAGAGCTGGCTGTCAAAGAAGCCCAGAAGCTGGGTATTCCGGTTGTGGCCGTGGTGGATACCAACTGCGACCCGTCAGGCATTGATTATATCATACCGGGCAATGATGATGCGATTCGCGCTGTTCGCCTGTTCTGTAGCAAGGTCGCTGATGCCCTTCTTGAAGGCGCTGAAGCATGGCAGTTGGAAAATGCCGAAGACGGCGATGATGTGGTGGAAGCCATGGCAGTCGATATTGAAACGGCAGCTGAATAACATTACTTAATAATTAATAAACGATTACGGAGCATATAAGAAATGGGCATTACTGCTGCAGATGTAAAAAAACTGCGTGAGATCAGCGGTGCAGGCATGATGGACTGCAAAAAAGCATTGAATGAAACCGATGGCAATATTGATGCTGCGGTCGATTTCCTGCGCAAAAAAGGACTGGCTGCTGCTTCCAAAAAGGCTGGCCGTGTAGCGGCTGAAGGTGTTGTCGTTTCAGTATCTGAAGGCAATATTGGCGTGGTTCTTGAAGTGAACTCAGAAACTGATTTTGTTAGTAAAAACGAGCAGTTTGTTGGTTTTGTTAATGAAATAGCTGCGCTTATTATCAAGCAAAATCCGGCTGACGTCGAGGCGCTGAAGACGTTGCCTTTTGATAGCGAGCATAATGTTGAGCAGGCCTTGTCACAGTTGATTGCCACCATTGGCGAGAATATGAGCATTCGCCGCTTTGAACGTACTGAAGCGGCTACAGTTGCCTCTTATGTACATGGCGGCGGTAAAATCGGCGTACTGATTGGCATCGACGGTGATGTAGATGCCGCTTTGGCGCGTGGCGTGGCTATGCATGTGGCCGCAGCCAACCCGCGTTTTATTGCGCGTGATGATGTGGACGTGGATACAGCTGCACGTGAACGTGCGGTGCTGTCGGAGCGTGCCATTGCCAGCGGCAAACCCGAAGCGATTGTAGAAAAAATCGTGACTGGCCAGATGAACAGGTTCTATTCTGAAACCTGTCTGCTGGAGCAGGAATTTGTCATGGATACCGATCAGAAAGTCGGCAAGGCGCTGGGTGATGCCAGTGTGGTGAGTATGGCTCGCTTCCAGTTGGGCGAAGGCATCGAGAAAAAAGAAGAAGATTTCGCCGCCGAAGTGGCAGCGCAGATTCAGGGTAGCTGATTCTGATGACCGCTTCTTCCGGAAACAGTTTTCAGCAGCGCTCGTTTAAACGGGTGCTGCTGAAGCTCTCCGGTGAAGTGTTGATGGGCGATACCGCCTTTGGTATCGATACGACGACAATCAACCGGCTGGCAGCTGAATTGATTGAAGTGCAGCAGTCCGGTGTTGAACTGGCGATTGTGATCGGCGGCGGCAATATTTTTCGCGGCGTTGGCAATATGGCTGCAGGCATGGATCGGACCAGCGCTGATTATATGGGTATGCTTGCCACGGTAATGAATGCCATCGCCTTGCAGGATGCGATTGAACGTCAGGGCGCTACAGTGCGCATGATTTCGGCCTTGTATATTAAAGAAGTTGGCGAGCCCTATATTCGCCGCAGGGCAGTGCGCCATCTGGAAAAAGGACGCATTCTTATCTTCGGTGCCGGCACTGGTAATCCTTATTTCACCACCGATACGGCTGCAAGTTTGCGTGCCATGGAAATTCAGGCTGATGTCGTGCTCAAAGGCACCAAGGTGGATGGCGTGTACACCGCCGATCCGGAGAAAGATCCAACCGCAACAAAGTACGAGACACTGACATTTACCGAAGCGCTGACCAAACGGCTTGGTGTGATGGATGCGACAGCGATGTCGTTGTGCCGGGATAATCAGATGCCGATCGTGGTGTTTGATGTAACGACGCCAGGCCAGATGATCAGGGCTGTGTCAGGCGAAAATGTTGGTACGCTGGTTCAGGAGAGTGAAGGGTGAGCAGTGATATGGAAAACGATATGGGTCACAGAATGCAGAAGTCCATCGTGGCTTTGAAGTCGGAGCTTGCCACTATTCGCACAGGTCGGGCCAATGCAGCCTTGCTTGACCATGTGACGGTGCCTTATTACGGATCGGAGGTGCCGGTATCTCAAATCGGTAATATCTCTGTGCCGGAGCCGCGCATGTTGATGATTGCGCCATGGGAAAAAACCATTCTCGGCGATTTGGAAAAGGCGATTCTGAAATCGGATCTGGGGTTGAATCCAACCAATGATGGCGAAGTGATTCGAATCGTACTGCCTGAACTGACTGAAGATCGCCGCAGGGACTTGGTTAAACAGGTCAAGGCTGTGGGTGAGAAAGCCAAGGTGTCGATGCGTAATATTCGACGTGATGCCAATGACGATGTTAAAAAGCAGGTCAAAGATGAGGGTATGTCCGAAGACGAAAGTAAGCGTTTGCAGGATGGTATCCAGAAAATAACGGATAAATTCGTAGCCGAAATCGATCAGATTGTTGAGCACAAAGATAAAGATATCCTGACTGTCTGATGTCTGCATCCGACTCGGAGGACGCGGCTACCCCGCCAACACATGTAGGCATTATTATGGATGGTAACGGGCGCTGGGCCAGGGCGCGCGGCAGCAATCGTCTGGCCGGCCATAAGCAGGGCGCTGAAGTGGCGCGCAATGTCGTACGCTGGGCCAAAGACCTCGGAGTCAGGCAAATCTCCCTGTATGCATTTTCAACCGAGAACTGGGAACGACCCAAGCTGGAAGTGCGCGGGCTGATGAGCTTATTGGCCATCCTGTTGCCCAAAACCCTGCCCGAGATGATGGACAATGAAGTCCGCTTTCGCACCTTGGGCGATATTTCACCGTTACCGACCAGTGCGCGCAAAGCCGTTGAGCAGGCTTGTGAAGCAACTGCCAATAATACCGGTATCGATTTGATTTTGTGCCTGAACTATGGCGGTCAGCAGGAGATACTTGCGGCGGTCAAGCAAACACTGCAATGGGCGCAGAGTATGCCTGATGAGCAGCAGGCTCTGGCTGAGTTGAACCCTGGGCAATTCCGTCAACTGATGTGGCGACATGATATCGCCCCGGTTGACCTGCTTATTCGCACCGGTGGCGAAATGCGTATTTCCAATTTCCATCTGTGGGACGCAGCTTATGCCGAACTCTATTTCTCCGATGTGTATTGGCCGGACTTCAGCAAACAGGACTTGCAACTGGCGCTGGATGAATATGCATCACGGGAACGCCGCTACGGTCAAACCAGCGAGCAGGTTAAAGCATGAATGAACTGAGCAAACGCATTGTGACTGCCGCTGTGCTGCTGCTCGCCGTGTATGGTTGGTATGTTTATCTGGCGTCGCCATGGTTTGAGTTCGGGCTGGCCCTGATCGGCCTGGCAGCCAGTTGCGAGCTCGTGATGCTGGTGAAGTTGCGGCAGTCCGCACTGTACATGCTAACCGCGCTGGCGCTGTGGATCGCATTTGCGCTGCACCCGGGCATTGAGCTGTTATTGTTGGGCTGCTTTGGCTGGTTTGCACTGTTTGTCATCGGCTCGCGAACAAATCCTGCTTCATTCGCCGATTTTTTTGCCGCTATCTGGATGCTTGGGTGGGTGTTTGTGTTCGCACTGGCCATCGTCCAAACGCATGGCAGCACGGCTGGGCAAGGCTTGATTATCGGTGCCTGTCTGGCCGTATGGGTGTCTGATTCGGCGGCCTATTTTGTCGGCAAAGCCATCGGAAAAAACAAACTTTGTCCGGCCATCAGTCCGGGTAAGTCGGTGCAGGGCGCGCTCGGCGGTTTACTGTTTGGCGTGCCTGTTGCCGTGGCCAGCTGGCTGTACTGGGATGTGATGTCTGTGTTCGCCGCCATCATGCTGGCTACCTTGACTGTGGTGGCTGGTATGCTGGGCGATTTATCGGAATCGGCGGTTAAACGCATGGTCGGAGCCAAGGACAGCGGTCGCATTCTGCCGGGTCACGGCGGTATTCTTGATCGCATCGATGCGATTATCATGGCTGTGCCGGTAGCCTGGTTGCTGTGGAGCATGCAATGAAGCGAATGACTGTATTGGGTGCAACTGGCTCGATCGGGTGCAGTACTGCTGATGTGATGCTCAGACATCCCGATAAATTTACCGCATTTGCACTGGTTGGCCACCGCAATGTGGAGAAAATGATCGAGTTGGCTGCTGAACTCCATCCTGAATGGGTGGTGATGACCGATGCGGCCGCGGCCAAAGCAATTGAAGGGCGACTCCCTGCCGGCGTGAAGCTGGAAAGTGGAATGGATGCAGCCATTGCGCTGGCCTCAGCCAATGAGACCGATATGGTCATGGCGGCCATGGTGGGTTCGGCTGGCTTGCCAGCCACGCTGGCCGCTGTTGAGGCAGGTAAACGCGTAGGGTTGGCCAATAAGGAATGTCTGGTAACAGCAGGTCGTTTGTTTATGGACGCGGCGGTGCGTTCCGGCGCTGAGGTGGTGCCGGTGGATTCGGAACATGCGGCAGTTCACCAGTGTATGGCAGGGCATGATCGCGGTTCTGTTTCACGCGTGGTGCTGACCGCTTCCGGCGGCCCGTTCCGGGATCGCGATCCGGCCAGCTTGTATGCAGTGAGCGTGGCTGAGGCGGTGGCACATCCGAACTGGGATATGGGCGCGAAAATTAGCATTGACTCGGCCACCATGGTGAACAAGGCGCTGGAACTGATCGAGGCGCGCTGGTTGTTCGACTTATCTGCCGATCAGCTCTCCGCCATTATTCACCCGCAAAGCATCGTGCATGCCATGGTGGAATATCAGGATGGTTCGGTGCTGGCGCAACTGGCTATGCCCGATATGCGCATGCCGATTGCCTACGCCATGCAGGCTGAACCACGTTTGCAGACCGGTATCGACTGGCTGGATTTGGCTGCAACAGAAACGCTGAGTTTTCAGCCTGTGGATCATGCCCGTTTTCCTGTCATGCGGCTGGTGCAGGATGTGTTGGTCGGTGAGGATTCGTTGTCCATCGCGTTTAATGCCGCCAATGAAGTCGCCAATGCGGCATTTCGGGAACAACGTATAGGCTTTATGGATATCGTAACAACGGTAGAACAAGTGCTGGGCAGGGTGGACAATGTCCCCGTGTGCAGTCTGGACGAGGTGTGGTTGTATGACGGCCATGCCCGAAAACTGGCGGATGAGGTGATTGCTTCGTGACTGAAATTTTACATACTTCTCTTGCTTTCGTAGTGGCGATTGCGCTGCTGATCGCTGTGCATGAATACGGCCACTTTTCAATGGCGCGGCGACTGGGCATCAAGGTTGAAAAATTCTCTATCGGATTTGGCCCGGCGTTATTTTCATGGCGCAGCAGAGATCAGGAGGTGCTGTATGTGATTGCAGCGATTCCACTCGGCGGTTATGTGAAGATGCTCGGCGAAAATCCGGATGAGCAGGCAGATGATAAGCAGGAACAATTATCTGATGAGGATAAGGCCAGAGCATTTAACAATCAGCCGGTATGGAAACGCGCTGCCGTCGCTGTGGCCGGCCCCGGCTATAATTTTATCTTTGCCATTATCGCTTATATGATGGTGGGTTGGATCGGGCAGTCTGTATTGCCAACGATTGTCGGTGGCATTGCGCCAGCCTCGGTAGCCGAGCAGGCAGGGCTACAGGTTGGAGACAGGATTGTGGCGGTTGGTGGCAGTCCGGTGCATTCATGGCAGCAGATGGAAGAGAAGCTCAAGCAGTTTGTCGGGGAATCAGCAGCGCTTGAAGTGAACCGTGATGAAAGTACCGTTGCTATGGTGCTGAGTCTGCCAGCCCAGGAAAAGGATCCTTTACTGATGGATGTGGCTGATCATGTGGCGGGATTCAATCCGGGATTGATTGTGCGCATTGACGAGGTGATGGATGGCTCTCCCGCTCAGCGCTTTGGTTTACACAAAGGTGATGTGATCAAACAGATCAACGGCTGGCATGTCTCCAATGTGAGACAATTTATTGAACGGGTTAAAGCTAGTGCAGGCAAGCCGGTGGCGCTGGTGGTACAGCGGGATCAGAGCATGTTGCAATTGAATGTGACGCCTTCTGCGGATAAGGATAAACAGGGGCGTATGGGTGTCAGGCTCGCTTCGCAATCGCTGCATGGCAGTGAAGAGTACAGTATGAGCCTGTTTGATGGTTTAATATACGGTTTTGTACGCACCTGGGAAATGACAGAAATGACGCTGGGCGTGTTCGGCAAAATGGTGACATCTGCCATACCAGCCGATAATCTCGGCGGCCCGATTGCGATTGCGCAACTGGCGGGTAGAACTGCCGATATGGGGCTGGTGTATTTTCTCGGGTTTCTGGCCTTGATTTCGGTCAACCTGGGGGTATTAAATCTATTGCCTGTACCTATTCTGGATGGCGGCCTGCTGGTCTATCTGGGGCTGGAAAAATTAAGGGGGAAACCATTATCACCCAAATTTTTGGAAATTACCCAGATGATGGGGCTGGTGTTGATTGTCAGCTTGATGATGTTTGCTTTTTATAATGATCTTTCGCGTTAATTCTGAGGGTAATATGTCAGCTTCGTTCACATTGAATGCAATCAGATTTCTGATCGCCGGTTTGCTGCTGGGGATGTTTGCAAGTCAGAGCGTCGTTATTGCTGCGGATTCACAATCTGTAGAATCTGGCGTACCTGTCATTTTGTCCATTGATGTGAAGGGCAATCATAATGTGGAAAAAGAGGCAGTGCTGGCAAAAATGGGCAGCAGGGTGGGCCAACCGCTGGATCGCCGTCAGTTAAGCCGTGATGTGCGCAAATTGTATAAAAGCGGGTTCTTTTCTGATATTCGTTTTGAAGGCATCAGGACGCCGCGCGGCATAAAGCTGGTATGCCATGTCAAGGAACATCCTTTGATCGCCTCATTGAAAATGGAAGGCAACGACCAATTCCCAACCAAAGATCTGCAACTGCGAATGAAGCTGAAACCGGGGCGTATTTATAGCCCGAGGTACAGAGACGCTGATCGTAATACGCTCAGAAAAGGTTATTTAAAAGATGGTTATTATCAGGTGGGAATCGATTTTATTCCTACTGAACGAAAAGATGGCCGGATAGATTTACTTATCAGGGTTCGTGAGGGTGAAGTCACACGCATCAATCGGATTCACATGATTGGCAATAAGTCATTCAGTGATGCAGCCCTGCGCAAGGAAATCGCCTCCAGACAGTCTGATCTGCCTGCCTGGTTTTCGGACCGTGATGTTTTTGATACCAAGCGATTTGGTGCGGATAGTCAGTTATTGCAGCAGTATTATCTGAACCATGGTTATCTTGATATGAAAATCGATTCTGAACAAATCACCATGGAAGCAGACAAGAAGAGTTTTTCTTTGACGTTCAGTATTCATGAAGGCGAAAGTTACCTGGTTGACGATGTCATTCTGCAGGGTGATTTGGTGCCAGATCAAAAGACACTACAGGAATTGGTTGAAATGGAAGCCGGACATACCTATTCCCTGAATGACATGCGCGATACCATTAAAGCGCTCACCGCTCGGGTAGGCGATGAAGGCTATGCCTTTGCGACGGTGACTCCGCTGATGAAACGTAATATTGATGATCATACAGTGGTCGTTACGTTTGATATTGAAAAGGGCAAAGAAGTTTATATTGAACGGGTAGAAATAACCGGAAACGAAAAAACTGAAGATAAAGTGTTGCGGCGGTTGATAGATCAGTCGGAAGGGGCGCGTTACGCTGGAACACAGGTTGATCATAGTAAGGAAGCACTAAAGCGGGCGCCATATGTTGATGATGCCAGGGTATCTTTTCCGAAAGGTTCGAGCGATGATAAAGTTGACATGAAAGTGGATGTGACGGAAAAGAAGTCAGGCTCGATTGCAGGGGGCATTGGGTTTTCTCAGCAAGAAAAGGTTATTCTTACCGCAAGGCTCTCGGAAAAGAATCTGCTTGGTAAAGGATATCAAGCTAGTTTGAATGGTCAACTGGGCAAGATCACCCAGAACATTACCGGCAGCCTGACCGATCCGTACTTTCTGGACAGCAATGTCAGTGCGAGCGTGAATGCTTTTAAAACACAGACGGATGCGCAATCCACAGCTAATTTCCAGACCGATTCTATTGGCGCTGGTTTGTCTTTTGGCGTGCCAATCACCCATCATTTAAGCTATGGGATTAACTATCAGATCAACAGAACCACGCTTTCAAACGTGCCTCCCACTGCGCCTTTAATTCAGAGAGCCCAGGTGGGCCGCCAAACGATTGGTGAGTTGACGCAAACACTGAGCTGGGATTCCAGAGATCGTTTCACAGCAACCAGTAGCGGGCATGTGGATGTATTGAGTATCGGAGTTGCCGGACTTGGCGGGGCAAACAGGTTTGTGGAGGCCAGAGCTTCCAGTAAATGGTATTTTCCTTTTGGAGAAGAAAGGAATATTGTGCTGAATCCATCATTTGTATACAGCTCTATCCGGGCTTTTTCGGGCAGGGAAATTCCGCTTTGGCGGCGATACTCTCTGGGCGGTGTTGGCAGCTTTAGAGGCTTTGATTCGCTCGGAGTGACGCTAAGGGATCCGATTACTGGCGAAGCAGTTGGTGCTAACAACATGTCGACAGCAAATCTCAACCTGTTTTTTCCGTTACCCTATGTGCAGACTGCCGGGATTCGCGGCTTGTTCTTTTCTGATGCGGGCTTGGTGTGGGGTTCGGCGCCAACGATTAATGTGAATGAACCATTTGCTTTATCCCGTCTTCGCTATACGGCAGGGTTCGGTATTGAATGGATTTCCCCCATCGGGCCGGTCGGCCTGACCTGGGCCTTCCCGATCAGGACACTGCCGGGAGATATTGAAAAGAGTTTTGAGTTTTCCATCGGAACCACTTTTTAGACAAAATATAATAGTTTGACTGCAAAGGAGTACACCATGATTAAAAAAATGAATATGAAATCGATTCTGATATCAATAGGGGCGGTATGCATGCTTGGACTGTCTTCTGTTCAGGCCGCCGAGTTGAAAATTGGTTATATTGATATTAAAAGCGCACTGGAAAGCACGGCCGAATATAAACAGGGTATGAAGCGCCTGAAGGCGATCAGTGACAAGAAAGTGAAAGCGCTGAATGTCCTGAAAGATAAGATTAGCCAGGAAGAAAAAGACCTTATGGGTCAGTCGTTGGCAATGTCTCAGGAAAAAATGGCTCAGAAGCAACGGGCTCTGCAAGAGAAGGTAAAGACATTCAAACGTATGCAGCAAGATGCGCAAGAAGAACTGGCAGCCGAGAAAAATCGCATGGACATCGCCAGCATGACAAGATTTCAGAAAGTGATGACGGCTTATGGCAAGGAACACCATTTTGATATGCTTATGCCCAGACCTGTTTTTATCTATGCTGACCCGAAACATGATGTGACTGCTGATATCATCAAGCTTCTGGACGCGAACAAATAAGCAAACGCTTGCATGAAAACAGTCTCTCTTCGTGAAGTTGCCGGGATTGTAAACGGTACTGTTGAAGGGCTTGTCGGAGAAAATGCATCGAATGTTCGGATTACCGGCGTTAACACGCTGAGTGCGGCCGGGGATGCGGAAATTTCATTTCTGTCCAACAAGCGCTACCGGGATGATTTGTCTGGTACCGGTGCGGCAGCTGTGCTGCTGGCCGAACATGATGCCGCCCCGGATCACTGTGGCGTGATTCGCGTAGCTGACCCTTATCTGTCCTTTGCAATACTACAGCGTTTTTTTAATCCACAAGCTATTTCCAGTGGTCATCGCCATGCCTCTGCAGCGATTGATGAATCTGCCGTTCTGGCCGGTGATGTCGATGTCGCGGCCAATGCTGTTATCGGTTCCGGCGTGCATATTGGGGCCGCCTCAATCATTGGCCCTGGTTGTGTTATCGAAGCAGGTGTCCAGATAGGAAAAGGGTGCCTGCTGCATGCCAATGCCGTCGTGCGGCAAGGCTGTGTGCTGGGTAATGATATCGTCTTGCAGCCGGGAGCTGTGATTGGTTCAGATGGATTCGGTTATGCATGGAGCGGTTCGCAGCATTTGAAGATTCCTCAGGTTGGCCGGGTTGTTCTTGACGACGATGTTGAAATTGGAGCCAATACATGTATTGATCGCGGCGCGATCGGCGATACGGTGATTGAACGAGGTGTTAAACTCGATAACCAGATTCAGGTCGCCCATAATGTACGTATCGGTGCCTATACTGTAATGGCCAGCCAGGTTGGAATCTCCGGTTCAACAATTATAGGAAAGGGCTGCCAGTTTGGCGGGCAGGCCGGGCTTGCAGGACATCTGATCGTTGGCGACGGAGTGAAGCTGGCCGCCAAATCCGGCGTGATGTCTGATCTGGATGCAGGTGGTATATATGCTGGTGCGCCTGCCATGCCGCACCGGTTATGGCTGAAGGTGTCCGCAGTGATGTTGAAGCTGCCGGAAATATGGAAGAATCAACGCAAATAACTATTTCGAGTTAACTGAAATAGACAACGCGCATCAGGGGAATGAAATGTCGGAATTAAATATTGAAAAAATCATGCAGCGCCTCCCGCATCGTTATCCATTTCTGTTGATAGATCGCATCGTCAGTTTTGAGAAAGAGAAATCGATTACTGCGCTGAAAAACATCACCTATAACGAGCCGCAGTTTACCGGCCATTTCCCCAATCACCCGGTGATGCCCGGCGTGCTACTGGTCGAAGCTATGGCGCAAGCAGGCGGCATGCTTGCCTTCCAGTCTGTGGAAGATGATCGAGAATACCTGGTCTATTTTACCGGCATTGACGGCGTACGCTTTCGTAAGCCGGTACGTCCGGGCGACCAGGTTATTTTTGAGTTAACCTGTCTGCGCCGGCGCGGCTTTATGTGGAAGCTGCGGGGCGAGGCTTATGTCGATGGCGCTCTGGTATGCGAAGGTACATTGTCGGCAACGCTGATGCCGCAAGACGAGACGTAAGCAATGATACATCCGACTGCCGTGATTGAGGAAGGGGCTCAGCTCGGCCAGGATATCAAGATCGGCCCATATTGCGTGGTTGGACCCAATGTGCGCATGGGCGATAGCTGTGAGTTGATGTCGCATGTTGTCGTGACTGGCCATACCAGCATGGGTACCGGTAATCGCGTATTTCCTTTTTCCTCGATTGGTCAGATTCCTCAGGATCTTAAATTTCACGGCGAGCCTTCAGAAGTTATTATCGGTGACCATAATCAGATCAGGGAAAATGTGACCATTAATGCCGGCACTGAGGGTGGCGGCATGGTGACTCGAATCGGCAGCCATAACCTGCTCATGGCGTACGCTCATGTTGCCCATGACTGCTTGCTGGGTGACAGGAATGTGCTTGCAAATTGCGCTACGCTGGCTGGCCATGTTGAGGTCGATGATGATGCGATTATTGGCGGCTTGTCAGCTATTCAGCAATTTGTGCGTATTGGTCGTCTGGCTATGATCGGAGGCATGTCTGGCGTCACCAAGGATGTGGCACCGTTTACCTTGTTGGCCGGCGGTTATCGCGCCGGCCTGAGCGGACTGAATATTGTGGGTTTAAAACGGCATGGCTTCAAGCTGGCCCAAGTTGGCAGGTTAAAGGAAATCTATCGGCTGTTACTCCAGGACGGAGGTAAGCGTGAGGAGCGCTTACGGCAAGCTGAATCTCTGTTGGAGAAAGAAGATGATGCGGCTGGTCGCTACATGATCGAATTTATCCGCGCAGCCAAAAGTGGCCTCATGACACATGGCCGCGATTCCGAATAATTGAATAAAATTGGCTTAATTGCTGGCTATGGACATTTCCCGTTGGAGTTGGCTGTCGCATTGCGCCAGCAGGGCAAAGAAGTTCATGTGGTTGCGGCCAGGGAAGAAACATCAATCGAGATTGAAGAGCTGACAGCATCCACATGTTGGCTGCATGTCGGCCAAATTGGCGGCATGATCAAGGCATTCAAACAAGCCGGCGTACAGCAAATTGTTATGGCTGGAAAAGTGCGCAAGTTACACATGTTCCGTAATTTCCGTCCGGATTTGACTGCGATGAAAGGACTGATTCGCCTCAAAGACCGGCGTGATGATTCGATTCTGAATACTATCGCAGATTTGCTTGAAGAAGCCGGCCTGACCTTGATCGATCAAACTCTTTATGCCGGTGATATGCTGGCGCTGGCAGGGCACTTGGCCGGGCCTGTAGCGAAGAAGCGAAACAGTGAGATTGTGTTTGGGTTTGAGCAGGCGAAAGGAATCGCCGGCCTGGATATCGGGCAGACGATAGTCTTGCAGAGCCATGCCGTTCTGGCGGTGGAGGCGATCGAGGGTACGGATGATGCCATCAAACGAGGAGGTGGGCTGGGCAGTGGCAAAGCTGCTGTTATCAAAGTAGCCAAACCCAATCAGGATTTGCGTTTTGATGTGCCGGCAGTCGGCCCTGACACATTGGAAACGATGCATAGCTGCGGCTGTACGTTGCTGGCCATCGAAGCGACTAAAACGCTGATTATTGAGCGTCAGCGATTCCTTGAATTGGCCAATCGCTACGGTATTTCGGTGTATGGCGTTGACGGGAATTGATGGTCTGAGGCGAACAGGAACTGTTTGGCGGTGAGACGTTTTTTTATCAGTGCCGGAGAAACATCCGGTGATATGCATGCAGCGACGGTGATTGCTGAATTAAAACGGCGCTTTCCCGGTTCCGTCGTCACAGGCATTGCCGGAACCCAGATGTGTAAACAGGGGTGCATCGCTCTGCATGATATGCATGAATTGAATGTCATGGGCATAAGCGATGTCATACGCTCTCTTGCCAGGATTCATCGCATTGAACGTTCTGTACTTGACTGGTGTGCGGAGCAAAAGCCCGAAGTGGTCATCCTGGTCGATTTCTCCAGTTTTCATATGCGTCTGGGCCGCAAGCTCAGACAACTCGGTATTCCTGTTATACATTTTATTGCCCCCAAACTATGGGCATGGGGTGCCTGGCGTGTTTCCAAATTAAAAAAATCTCAGGATCGTCTGGCCTGTATTCTGCCCTTTGAAGCGGCATGGTTTACCAAACATGGTATTGCTCATGCAAGTTATGTCGGCAATCCGAGTGCAGTCAGTTGTGTGAATGGCTGGAGTCGGGCAGCGCTTATGCAGCGCCTTGAACTGGATGAGCAACGCCCGTTGCTGGCGTTGTTGCCGGGCAGTCGTCCTCAGGAATTAAAGATACATGTGCCCATTCTTGTTGATGCGTTGAAGCAGATTCAAATGCAGATGCCTGAAATAGCCTGTGTCGTACCTGTTGCTCCCGGCGTGGATATGGAAGTGCTGACGTCGTTGTGGCAACTCGGAGCCAAGCCGATTCATCGCACGGATGACGGGTATGCGCTGCGCTGCGATGCGGCTGTTGCGGTATCCGGCACGGCCACGCTGGAACTGGCTTTATGGAATACGCCCACAGTGTTGATATACAAAGCTGCGCCGCTGATGGCGTTTTTTGCCAGACGTTTGGTAAAGCTTCGCTGTGCCGGTCTTGCCAATATTATTCTGGGCGACAGGCCGGTGATGCCTGAACTGATTCAGGAAGCGTGTACGATTGATCATATCGTGAATGCACTGATGCCATTGTTGCGAAATGAGGCGAGCGCCCAACAGCAGCTCAGTGCATGTACTGAATTACAAGCATTACTGGGTGATCAGCAACCGGCCAAAGGGGTTGTTGATTTGGTTGAAGAAGTGGTGTTGTAAACAAGCTAAGCATGTCAATTGACAGTTTGAATTATTAAGGTGAATGATCCATCTGCGTTAGCCAGAGTCAGGCTATGGAAAGGAAATAGTCATTCGACTATACTGCCTTGTATGATTGTACGGGTAAAATGGATATTACTGGCAGTATTTTTATTCGCAGCTCCGGTCTATGCGGCCGTAGACACTCCGGCTGTACACTTTCGGGCCTGGCTTGATGAGTTCAAACAGACGCCTCGTGGCCCTTTCGAAGAGGTTCAATGGTTTTGTAAAGACGGGGCCATATTGCCCCCTAAAGCATATGCCTGCGTAGAGCATGGTGGCGGTATTCAGCACGGTGAGTGGAATGATCATGCACACTTGATACGAAAAAATGGCTACCTTGTTGCCAACTTGTTTGTGCTGTTGAAGCCGGAACAGTTTACCGGAGCCGATGCGCAACTGGATAGCTGGAAGCAAATCCTTCTGGAGCAATATTTAATTCGTGCTGACGATGGCTGGATTTTTCGGCATGCCAGATATTACCGTGGGGCGATTCAGGCCGAGGTCGAGCAGGATTCAGCCACTAAAATCATATGGGCGATGTTGGCGGATAACAGGTGGTCCGGGAGTGAGCGCTATTTATTGCTGCGA
The DNA here is from genome assembly GCA_964442955.1 of uncultured Zetaproteobacteria bacterium. GTDB lineage: Bacteria > Pseudomonadota > Zetaproteobacteria > Mariprofundales > Mariprofundaceae > Mariprofundus. The sequence continues at coordinate 15,181 of CAYUBK010000018.1, forward strand.
GAATCGGTTCGCATGCTCCCTCTGGCGGTGGGACCGTTACTGAGTGTGAAGGTTCGTCAGGCTGCTACCGATATTGCTGAACTGGATAAAGGTTTTCATGATTTGCGTGTCAAAATTCACAGTATGCCGGATGGGGATGATGCTGCTCGCGTGCGGCGCTATGCAAGTGAATCGGGCAGGTCTGAATTACAACAGGCTTATACATCACTGGCTTCGGATCTGGATCGTTTGTATTCACCACGTACTACGATAGAGCAACTGAAAAATATGGCCGGCGAATCCAGAAATATCAGATTTAAACGCGAGATAGCTGAAACTATCGATGCGCTTCGCTTCGCAGCCGAACCGGCTCGGGTACTAACTGTCGCAGCCTCAAAGTCGCAGCATTTTCATGATATTCTTGTGCATCAGAATCGGTACACCGTATATAACCGATTGCGCCTGTTGCGAGCTACGCTGATTCTGGAACAGGAAATATTTGCTCAGAGTAATCTGCTGCTTGAGATGATAAACCAGCCAACGACCAGGCCTATAAGCAGGGCGACTCGATTGGCATGGTTGAAACAACTGGGTGTTGCACTATATGCAACCGGTTTGTTATCGGATCGCCAGTGGCAGGCGATGCGGGCTGAACTGGATATATTAAGAGAATCCACAGTTTTGGGCGTGGATGAATATGCTGGCGGTTTACGCTATCTGGCTCGAATTGCCCAATGGTGCCAGCGTTCGCTGGAATTTCATTTTGCCTCTACGGTCAGCCATTGGCAGAAACTGACGCCACTGGTTCAGCATTTTGTTCCAGATCGATTGCGCGATAGTCCGTTGCTGCCTTTTACCCGGATTCTCGATACGCTAGTAGCTGATGCCAATCGGATCAGCGGTATTACCCATGCTGTGTTCGGTCAAAATATTGCGACCGGGGTGCGTGCGCTTAACCCTGGCTTGAGCCGTGGACGGTTGATGTTGCAACCGTCCAATGGGGAAGCTTTGCAGCCGGATGGGATTTATATGATGGAATCCACCCGCCATTCATTAACGCCGGTGGCTGGCATTATTACCCGAGGTGAGGGTAGTTCCGTATCGCATATGCAATTGCTTGCACGGAATCTGGGTATTCCTAATCTGGTTGTGAATGACAGCCTGTTCCAAAAAATTAAGACACATCTCGGCGAGTCGGTAGTCATAGCGATCAGTCATCATGGCATGGTTCATATCGAAAGTAACAGCTCTAAATGGGATGTTGTGTTCGGTCAGGAGCAGGCAATCGCACATGATCGTATTCAACCCGATTTGAGGAAATTGAATTTGCGTAACCGTATGCTTAAGCCACTTAGTGCTATCAGGGCTCGCGATTCTGGTCGCACAGTTGGCCCAAAGGCGGCTAATCTGGGTGAATTAAGTCATTATTTTCCCGGTAAAGTGAACCCCGGGCTGGTGATTCCATTCGGTGTGTTCCGCAAACATCTGGATCAACCCATTACTGAGGGTGGCCCAAGCGTATTCAAATGGATGAAGGCGGAATATACCCGCATCGGTGCTATTGATGCTGAAGGTGATCGTATCAGAGAAAGGCATCTCTTTTTGTCTCGTCTGCGTGGCTGGATTATAAATAGCGATCCGGGTGCGAATTTCCGTCATCAATTGCGCACTGCCATGGCTGAATGGTTAGGGGCGGATGGCAGCTATGGTGTTTTTGTGCGTAGCGATACCAATGTTGAGGATTTGCCGGGCTTTAGTGGTGCCGGATTGAACCTGACTGTTCCGAATGTGGTGGGTTTTGAGGCCATTATCCAGGCCGTGATGCGGGTATGGGCCTCTCCGTTTAGTGAGCGGGCTTTTGCCTGGCGTCAGTCTTATATGGATAAACCTGAGCATGTCTATCCAGCCGTATTGTTGATGAAAAGTTTCTCATCGGAGGAGTCGGGCGTGCTGGTGACGTCGGATGTTAATACGGGTGATCGAAGTCTGTTATCGGTCGCCAGTAATGAGGGTGTGGGTGGCGCAGTTGAAGGACAATTTGCCGAGGAATTAAGGGTGGCGCAAAGCGGGCAGGGGGTGAAGCTGTATGCTCAGGCTTCAGCGCCGCTACGCGCCGTACTTAATCCCCAAGGCGGCGTGAAAAAGGTTGCGGTCAGCGGGCATCAGTATGTTTTGACCGGGCATGAAATAGCGCAACTCAGACAGTTGGTCAGGGATGTGGAAGAACGGTTTCCGCTGCCAGGGCAGGGTGAGAAACAGGCGGTTGCCGATATCGAGTTTGGCTTCAGACATGGTCAATTATCGTTATTTCAAATCCGTCCTTTTGTGGAGAGTAAACGCGCCCGGCAAAGCCAGACGTTGATCAATATGGATCAACGGTTGCCAGATCATTCGGGCGTTAAGATCCATCTGGATCAAGCGCCTGTGGCAGATGGCGGGTTGTGATGATGCGGTTGTTTATATTTGTGCTGTCGCTAATGGTATTGCCATGCTTGGTGATGGCATTTCCGCTTGATGGCGCCAATGAAACGGGCATCAGTCGACTGGAGGGTTATCGTCTGGCTCAATTGGGGGAAGTGCCCGGTAATCGACTGCCAGTCGGTGCGCAACTGGATATGGATCGGGTTGTGCTGCGCTTGCCCGGAAGTATGCTGCAAGGTAATTCAGCGCCTGACCCATGGTTATCCCGCCAGATTGCTGATCTGATCGGGGCTGATGCGGCAGATTACAGCATCAGTCTTGTGGATATTACAGATCCGCAACACCCTTTATATGCGGAACATCAGGCCGACGTCATCCGTAATCCGGGCAGTGTCGGTAAGTTGGTTATTGCTTTATCGGTATTTCAGTCACTTGCTGATATTTATCCGGATGATATTGCTGCCCGCGAGAAAGTTTTACGCCATAGTGTGATCGTGGCAGATGCATTTATTCGCTCTGATCATCATAAAGTTCCGTTCTGGTTGGCACAGAAGAAACGCTTGCTCAAGCGCAGACTGGCCGAGGGTGATAGCGCTAATTTCTGGACTTATCTGGACTGGATGATGTCGGCCAGTTCCAATGCGGCTGCCAGCATGGTGCTCAAACATGTGATGCTGCTTCGCCATTTCGGTAAAGCGTATCCGGTTGGCAGGATGCAGGAACAGGTTTACTTTGACTCGACTCCGAAAAAACAGCTCAGCCAGTCATTGCTGGAGGCATTGCAGGCACCAGTGGCCAGAAACGGTTTTAATCCCGACCAACTCAGGCAGGGCGGTTTCTTTTCACATACGGGTAAACGCCGTGTTCCCGGCAGTAACAGCATAGCGACAAGCCGGCAGTTGATGAAGTACCTGATCAAGATGGAGCAGGGTAAGCTTGTCGATCCCTGGTCCAGTTTGCAGATTAAGCGTTTGTTATATATGACCCGGCACCGAATCCGCTATGCATCTTCTCCTGCTTTGAAAGATGCCGCAGTCTATTTCAAATCGGGCTCATTCTATAAATGTAAACCTGAGCCGAGTTTTGTGTGCAAACCGTATACCGGCAATGTATTGAATTTGATGAATTCCGTCGCCATTATAGAAGCTCCGGCAGGTGCGCCGACGCTGAACTATATGGTCGTTGTTACATCAAATGTTTTGCGGAAGAACTCGGCCGTGGCGCAGCAGACGCTAGCGACGCGCGTGCATCGGTTGATGCAATCTCTGCATCGTGGGCATGCAGGGCGACAATAATAGCATCCATTCTATGGATGAGCTTTTTCATCCATTCTCCGCCTTTTGGATCTTTAGCCAAGGCCACGGCGATATAGCGGCGGCCATCATGCTCAATCAGGGCGCTGTCGGCATGGTAAGTACGCCATGTGCCTGATTTCCGATATATCCGTAAATCAGCGTAATGACTGGCTTCCAGACCCTTGACAAATTTATGGCTGATGGCTGATTTTGAAAGGATGTCTTTCATTTCATGGGATAGTTTGGGTGATACCAGTTGACCGGTTTCCAGCATGTAATAGTAGCGGGCAGTTTGCAATGCGGTTGCACCATGCGATAAATGATGCAGCGGATCGCGCTGGTAGGCGTGACCAGAGCCGTATTCTTTGCCAACCCAGAGGCCGCCGTTGTGGCTGGGGTCGTAGAGTTTGTATTTCGGTGAAGCCAGAACCTTGTTAATATATTCACCGCCGACTTTTCTGATCATTTGGGTGGCGGCGGCATTGGAAGAATAGCGGATCATTTTGGTCATGGTGTTACGTAACTCATGGTTCAGCGGTAATTTTCCTTCGGAAATGCGTTCAAAAGCGGCCAGCAGAATGGCAATTTTAGGCATGCTGGCTGCATACATCATTTCATCGCCATTCACCTGCGCCATGCTGGGAGATGATGGGTTGGTGACATCCACCAGCGCAATGGCCAAACGCCCGTCACGGGTGGCTCTGGTCAGATGCAGGGATGCGATTTGATGTTCCAGCATCTTTTGCATCACCGGGTTGGCCTGCTCACGAATCGATGGATGGGTTTGCTTGCCCGGCGTCACCTTATGGGCGGCGACTTTATGCCCTCGCAAAGGGTTATGAGTGTTTTCAACGGCAACGGTTTTATGGGGAACCAACATAAAAAACAGCATGCCGCTCATCAGGCGAAACCATAGTTTTATCGCGAGTCGTGATTTGCGAGCCATAGGAACCATCCTCGCCGACAATAAGCACTCGACTGTACAAGCCACCCCAGTATACTGCATAATCATCGCTTATGTCAATATCTGGGGTGGGTTCTGATGGGGCTGCAGCTACGCGTCCGATATTGCGTAGCATGCTGTTATTTGCAAATTTTTTCCTGATTATCGCGGCGCTCTATCATTTAAAACCGGCCAGTCGTTCTATATTTCTGGGAGCCGTAGGTAGTGAAT
>CAYUBK010000019.1:0-19917 GCA_964442955.1 uncultured Zetaproteobacteria bacterium
CGCCCTGAATCGCATCGCGACGGGTGGTATAATAACCCGGCTGGCTGGCCAGACGCTTTTTGATCGAAGCATACAAAGCTACTTCTTCTTCCGAACCCGGATTATCGAGCACAGATGCATCTATCTCTGCTTTAGCGCCAAGGATCAGCAGCAGGGTTGCATCGCCACCATCATCGAGAATCATGTTCGGCGTGCCGCCATCATCCCATTCCATGATGGCGTGGCAAAATTCCCAATACTCTTCCAGCGACTCGCCCTTATGGGCATAAACCGGAATATCTTTGGCCGCAATGGCCGCAGCCGCATGATCCTGGGTGGAAAAGATATTGCATGATGCCCAACGCACTTCCGCGCCCAATGCAATCAGTGTTTCAATCAACACGCCGGTCTGGATGGTCATATGCAACGAGCCTGCAATGCGTGCGCCTTTCAAAGGCTGCTCGGCAGTGTATTTTTCACGAATGGCCATCAGACCCGGCATTTCGGTTTCGGCAATATCGAGCTCTTTACGACCCCATGCGATATTTTCAGGTGACATATCCGCCACTTTATAATCTGTAAAATCAGACATTCTCATACTCCTATGATTGTCCACCTGTAAATCACAGTTCGGACATAAAAATATGAGCACCGTTGAAATTCGACTGAGCCTGGCAGATTTTTAAAAACCTGTTGCAGTGCCCCTCAGTCTGGTGAAAAAGCCGGAACGACCCCGGCTGATCTAATCCAGATACCTAATCAGATACCTGCTGCATCTTTAAGCGCTTTCGCTTTATCGGTGCGTTCCCATGTGAATTCAGGCAATTCGCGACCAAAGTGACCGTATGCGGCTGTTTTGGCATAGATCGGACGCAGCAGATCGAGCTCCTGCACAATGCCCTTCGGACGCAGATCGAATACCTCGCGCACGATTTCTGCCAGTCTATCTTCATCGATTTTGCCGGTGCCGAAGGTATTAATCATCACGGACAACGGGTGCGCTACGCCGATGGCATACGCCACCTGCACTTCGCAGCGATCAGCAAGACCAGCGGCAACAATATTCTTGGCCACATAACGCATCATATAACAGGCGGAACGATCAACCTTCGTCGGATCTTTACCGGAGAACGCACCACCGCCGTGATGGCCGAAACCGCCGTAGGTATCGACAATGATTTTACGCCCGGTGACGCCACAATCGCCCACAGGGCCGCCGATCACGAAACGACCGGTCGGATTAATATGGTAGGCGGTATCAGCATGCAGCAAGCCAGTCGAGGCCAACACAGGATTGATGACTTCATCCATAATGGCATCGGAAAGCTCTTTGTGTTCAATGTCCGGATTATGCTGGGTGGAAAGTACGACAGCATCAATGGCAACCGGTTTATAATTTTCATAACGCACGGTGACCTGGGATTTGGCATCCGGACGCAGAAAATCCAGCTTGCCGGATTTACGCACTTCGGCCTGTTTGGCCACCAGTTGGTGAGACAAGTGAATGGCAGTCGGCATCAGCACATCGGTTTCGTTGGTTGCGTAGCCAAACATCAACCCCTGATCGCCCGCGCCCTGATCGAGATCAATGCCTTCGCCTTCGTTGACGCCCTGAGCAATATCCACCGATTGTTTGTCGAGTGAAACCAGCACCGAGCAGGATTCCCAGTCAAATCCCATAGCGGAAGAATTGTAGCCGATCTCTTTGATCGCGCTACGTACGACATCCTGATAATCGACAATGGCAGAAGTGGTAATTTCACCGGCAATCAGCGCCAAACCGGTAGTAACCATGGTTTCGCAAGCAACGCGCGCATATTTATCCTGCTCCAGAATAGCGTCCAGTACGCCATCGGAAATGCGGTCAGCAACTTTATCCGGGTGCCCTTCAGACACGGATTCAGATGTAAAAACAAAATTTTGACTCATTGGGTTCCTCGCCTTGGATTAGAAAATCGTTCGAATGATGCCATATGAATGAAATGATTCGATGCGAAGTATAGCCAAGAAATACGAATTCTCAATTGCTGACTCTGTTTTATTTTTTAATCCATTCACCTGATTCCGTACGTATGAATTGGCCTTGTGCGGTTTTTTTGATTGTTTTTTTGCCGGCCATCTGTTCGACAGCCTGCAAAGGTGTACCATTCTTCGTAGCAATATCCTGATATACAGCTTTGCGCTTCTGATTGATATCCTGAACCAGTTCCTGAACATCATCAGGAGCGGCGCCAACGACCCCGAGGTAACCATTGGGTTGCTCGCCTATTAGCCCTGCTGCTTTGGATGTGCGAAGGTCGGCAGACCACGCACTGCTTGCGCCTACAGTCATCATCGTGAAACCCACTGCCAAAATGACCATTAAACGGGAAAAAATCTGTTTGCCTTGCATCTGATTCTCCTTGTCTTAGAACAGCCCACTGTCTTCAGACAGTGCATTTTCCAGTTCCTTATCGACTTTTATTCTGATTTCATGCTCGATCTTGATGTTCATATTAATCGTGATGGGCTTATCCGGTGGCGCAATGGTCACTGTCGGGTTACAAGCTCCCAGTAACGCCGGAAGCACTGCCAGCATCAGGGTTGTACGAATATATCTATGCATATTGGTTCACCTCGTCGCGCAGGAGTTATTTCTGATGAAATCGTAAAAAGTCCATCCATGCCTTTTTACTCCCCGGAAAGCTAAAAGTGCGATTTTCACTTTCCTTATAAATCAAACACTTGCAAAGCAAGTATCTGATTCGCGCGCCCGACCATGGGCGCAATGATGACTTTTTACGAAGTTATCATTTCTGATGTGAAGCATAGGATTCATTCCACCTTCTGTCCATGTGAACAGATCACTTCTTTTGTAGCTTTTTTTGCACTTTCTTTTCCACTGCGCTACTGATCCCGCCAGCCATATTCAGAGCCTGCAACAGCTTCAGGATATTCTCCTCAATATTGAAATTAAACGCGATGGGCCTGCCTTGTTCATATCCCGGATTTTTCCCCTTAAGCTTAATCGACAGCTTAAGTTCGCCGTCAGGCAGGTAGTTGGCCCCGATATTCAGCTGTTTGTAGTGAAAGTTATTCAAAATATCCAGCACCATTTTGGTCGCCTGATCAGTCGTAGCAAGTTTACGTACGGACTCAGTCCCGAGATAACGAATCAACCCGCCAGTTGGTGACTTCAGCACGCCTGATGTCATTTTCAACCCATCCCGTGTCCAGTCAAAAGGCAGGTTTCCATCGAGCAGCCCCTGGATATCCAACCCCTCCTGACCTCTTATTGCAGCAATTTTTCCGGCATCAATATGCTTCAACTGAACCAGAAACGGGTTACTGGATCGGGCTAAATCCACGGAAACCTTATCGCTGCTAATCTGCCCGCCCAGAGCATCTGCTTTTAACTGATTGATCTCCACTAGCGCCAAACCAGCAAAGGGATAAGTAAAAGCAGCACGCATGCTGATATTGGTGAGCGGCAATCCGGCGTGAAGGCTCCCCAGCGTCACTGTAGAGGGTGCCATCACCAGCTTGTTCTCATCTCCGCTCATCAGCAGCTTCCCAGCCAGACCAGAAAATACATTCGTTTTGTAATGTCCTTTCAAGTTCGATAGTTCCAGATCACAGGCCGTACTCAACCTGACCTGCCGTGTTTTTTTACCTTTTTGCCACTTCAGCCTGCCATTGATTGCCAATGATCCATTATCGATAGCATAGTCGCCGTGGCGCTTGATGATCCGGGATAAATCAATGCCATTGGCGCCAAAAGGCACAGGCCGGGATGAAAAATCCAGCACCCCTTTCGCCCGGGCCAGTTGATGGTTCAATGTCCAGCCCAAATGGATACGATCGCCCTGAGCGCTCAATTCGCCCTTGGCTGAAACCTGTCTCGATGTAACAGCATAGGTGCCGGTAATACTGCTGTTCGGGAACCTCAGTGTTGCGGATGTGAACCCGATTCCCCTTGCGGCGAAACGTCCTGTCGGTGAGAGCATACTGCCCGGCAACATGGTCAGCTTCAGATGCCGACTGGACAGGCTATTCCCCTGCCATTGCAGGGTAGGAAAAGTCGCCGTAACTGTTGCTGTTTTCACAAGCTTCATGCCGCCTTTCGGGCTGGCTGCAATTTCTACAGGCGTGCTGGTTCTGATGTTCACATGTGAAATGCGCATATTGTCGATGGCCATGTTTTTGACCTGCAACTCACTATGCTCTGCGACCGACCCCCTCCAGCCTGTTTCGGTTCGGGCGAACGCGCCTGAAAGGCCCGATACATGAACACTCATTTTTTTCTTTTCTCCGAACTTGATCTGTGACCCTTCATCAATCTCCCAAGCGCCCAGGCCTTGTTTGAGTTTCAGTTTGAGATGCACCTTGCCGCTACCCGTTCCTGAATCCGGCCTGTTCAAAGCAACATCCAGCTTAAGTGCTGCGCTCATATCCATTTGTTGTAGCAATGGTTTATTTCGCTGTGCCGGTAAGGAAACACGCCATGAACCACGGATGTTACCTGCCAACTGCCACCCTGGCATATTCACCCAGGGCTTGAGCACTTCAGCAAGTGGTGCCAATTCAATGTTCGTAGTCCCGTCAATGGAGAGACCATCATCTGTTTTATGCATCGTTGATTCCATGTTAAGAATAGATGCTTTGCCCCGGTACAGCGCCGCACTGACGCCATTCTTCTTATCCACCTCCAGCTTAAGCTGCAAGCCCTTCAGGTAAGCATCCTCACGCAATATCAGCAATAACCTCTGATCAGAGTACTCCGCGTGCCCCTTTAGTTCCTGTTGCACAGACCCTGCTGAATTCTGGCGCTGCAAATCAATATGACGGATATGAAAGCTTGAGATGGGAAGCGCTTCCAGCAACAGTGCTGGCGTAGTCAGTATCGGAGCGACATCGGATTTCGGATCTGAAGAAGGCCGCAGCTGAATCACAACAGACTCCAGCCTCAGGTGTTCAATCCGCTGCTCTATCAACTCTGAAAAATTGTAGCTTAACGCTGCATCCGAGAGATCAACCTCGAATGTATTTTTTTGATCTTTACAATACAGCCGCTTGATATGGCTTCTATTCCAGCCGACTTCGTCAACATCAACGATAACGTCGCTACAAAGCTGCCGGGCTAATATGTGTTCCGCTCCTTTCGACAGCCATAAAGGCGCAGCAAACCATGCAAGCGATGCAAACAATAACAAAATGAACAGACATAAAAGTGCCGCACGCCGATAGCTCATGATGGAATTTTATGCCTGATGCGCAAAATAGCCAGATTCAGCCTTGGGACTGCGCAATCGATTACGTAGCAGATCAACAGTAAGCATGGGCTTTGAGACATACCAACACGGCTATAAGGTGTTACGATAATATATTTACGCTATGGTTCAGCGCCGAATATCAAAAGGAAGTGAGTGTCGTGACTGAAAATTTTGATTCGAATGATCCGAAAAATATCGCAGGCATGGCGCATGTGCGCGGCCTGCTCGAGTATATGGGTGAAGATGTCAATCGAGAGGGACTGCAGGATACCCCTGCTCGCGTGCTCTCCGCCATGCATGAGCATTTCTCCGGTTACCGGGAAGACCCGCGCGAACATCTGCTCAAAACATTTGAAGAGGTGTGCGGTTATGACGAAGTCGTGCTGGTATCGGATATCGATGTGCACAGCCACTGCGAACATCATATGGTGCCGTTTGTCGGCAAGGCGCATGTCGCCTACATTCCGCGCGATCGTGTGGTGGGCTTATCCAAGCTGGCGCGCGTCGTCGAAGGCTATGCTAAACGCTTGCAGGTACAGGAAAAGCTGACCATGCAGATCGCCAACGCCATTGATGAGGTGCTTAATCCAAAAGGGGTTGCTGTGATCATCCAGTGCCAGCATTTCTGCATGTGTCACCGGGGCATCCACAAAGCCAATTCGTGGACGACCACATCCAAGCTGACCGGCGCTTTTATGAAAAACCCGTCTTCGCGGCTGGAACTGTTTCAGCTGATTGGCATGGATAAGGCCGCCGCTTAACCCGGCTTCCGCTTGTGCCTGAAACTGGTGAAGCAGGGCAGTGATGGTGTAAGCTACGGCTTTTGAATCCGACTCGTTTTGGCATATGGATTTGTCAGATACCAAATACAGGAGCATGTATGGAACAGCAGGTCACAGTGATCGCCGTGGAGGGTAACGACGCCATAGTCAGCGGCCGCCGCGCCAGCGCCTGTGGCGATTGCGCCGGTAAAACATCGTGCGCGACGATGGGCTCATGGGTCGAGCGTATCATTGAACTACGCGTTCATAATAGAATCGGTGCAAAAATCGGAGATGTCGTGTTGCTGGAAGTGCCGGATAGTGCCGTATTGCGTATAGCTTTCCATTTGTATGCCATGCCCATGCTTGCCTTTGTGCTTGCCGGACTGGCAACCCGCAGCCTGGCCCTGTATCTGGGCTGGCCGGCCGTGGAGGCCGTAGCTGCGCTTGGCGGTATGGCTGCGGTGCTCGCCTATTATTTCTGGTACAAAACAAAGTCAGACCGTAACGATGCCACAGGGCTGGATGTGCGCATGGTTCGCCTGCTCGGAAAACGAGTGGAATCTGCATCGACAACCTTTGCTGCTTCATCACGCTGACATTGAATTTTCATCTTTTTTTCATCCGATAGCCTTACAAATCGGCCTGCAAATTACCCAAGGAGTTGATATTGAACAAAATCAAACGCTTATTTCCCGTATTATTTTTAGCCGTCATGTGGGTATCGCATGCACAGGCGATGCCCGACAGTTTTGCCGACCTGGCTGAGGCCCAAGCCAGTTCAGTAGTGAATATCAGCACCACTAAACATGCAAAGCTGGCCCAGCGGGGACTGCCTCCTGGGTTCGGTTCGCCGCATGGCGGCACGCCGTTTGATGATTTCTTTAATGATTTTCTGCGCAATATGCCTCGTCAACAGCCGCAGGAACGGCATGCTCTTGGTACCGGCTTCATCCTGTCGGCAGATGGTTATGTGGTTACCAATAATCACGTCGTGGAAGGTGCTGACGAAGTCATCGTCAAAATGCGTGATGGCACCGAGCATGAAGCCAAAATCATCGGCACCGATCCCAAGCTGGACGTCGCCCTGATTAAATTTAAAGCGAAGCACCTGAAAGCCGTCACGCTGGGCAATTCCAACAAGCTGCGTGTGGGCGACTGGGTAGTTGCCATTGGTAATCCGTTTGGCCTGGAACAAACCGTGACGGCGGGCATCGTATCTGCCAAGGGGCGCGTGATAGGCTCTGGCCCCTACGATGATTTCATTCAAACCGACGCAGCCATCAACCCGGGCAACTCCGGCGGTCCGCTGTTTAACAACCGGGGCGAAGTGGTGGGTATTAATACCGCCATTTATTCACGCAGCGGCGGCAATAACGGTATCGGCTTTGCGATTCCAATCAATCTGGCCAAATCGGTGCTCGATGAATTACGTGAAAAAGGTCATGTGACACGCGCCCAACTCGGCGTACACATCACCGATGTCGACAAGGAAACCATGCAGGCGCTCGGCCTGAAAAATCGCCAAGGCGCACTGGTGCCACAAGTCGTTGCCGGTTCGGCAGCCGACAAAGCCGGCATTTTGCCGGGTGATGTGATTGTTTCGATTGATGGTGAGCCTGTGCATAAAGCGCACGATCTGCCACTGCGCGTAGCACGTCATGCGCCGGGTGATCGTGTCAAAATCGGCGTGATTCGCAATGGTCACAACAAGACCATTACCGTCAAAGTGGAAGCCATGCAGGATGAAGAAACTGCGGCTAATGGAAACCCATATCACAACAATGCCAAGGTACGTCTTGGCATGGTGGTGGATAACCTGAACTCTGATCTGGCCGCCAGACTACAGACGCGCGTCAAACATGGCGTGGTCGTACAGCAGGTGCAACGCGGCATGCCGGCAGCGCGCGGCGGCATCCAGCGCGGTGATGTGATTTACCGCATAAATGGCAAGGATGTGGACAATGTTCGCGAATTTTCAACGCTGGCGAAAACATTCAAGCCCGGTCAGGTGTTGCGCGTGATGTTGGACAGACACGGCGATCAGGTGTTTGCGCTGGTGAAATTGCCTAAAAAACAGAAAGCAGACGATTAACGCACGCCCGATGAGTCTGCCCCATATTCAGTTGATGAGTCGCCGTAATTGCTGCCTGTGCGAAGACGCTAAGGTAGTGCTTGCGGCGGCGGCTGAACAGGGGCTGTGTTCATGGGAAACGGTGAATGTGGATCGCGATAAAGCCTTGCTGGTTCGCTATGGCATGGATGTGCCGGTCTTGCTGGCAGATGGACAGGAGTTATTCAGACATAGCGTGGCAGCAGATGAATTACTCACTGTGCTGGCAACCCTAAACACAGGAGTGGCGGCATGAATCAAGGGCGCAGCATGGCGATTCGCTGGGGGCTTGTGTTATGCATCTTTGCCGTCATCGGCAGCCTGATCTGGCTTGCCTTGCCCGAGGCTCCGGCTTCGGTGCGACAGGGCGATTATCTCACGGAATTTACACTCCCCGATGTACAGGGGGCCATGCAATCGGTTCCCAAAGGCGAAGTATTACTGCTCAATTTCTGGGCAACATGGTGCCCGCCGTGCCGCAGGGAAATCCCGTCCATGGCCCGCTTATATGATAAATATGCACCGCGTGGCCTGAACATTGTCGCCGTATCGGTCGATCAGCGCCGCGAGGATCTGGTCAGTTTTATGCAGGAATACAGGATGCCATTTCAAGTCTTGCATGACGCCGATAGCGCGGTATCGCGCCAATATGGCGTATTCCGTTACCCCGAATCATTCCTGATTGGCCGCGATGGCAAAGTCATCAAGCATATGATTGGCGCGATTGACTGGATGTCAGAGCCTATCCTCCGTACCATTGATGGCATGCTGGGCGAATCAGCCCAAGATACGAGCGGGGAGATCGGTGGAGACAACAAAGCAGTACAGGGATAACGATATTGTAGCGCTGAAACAGCAAATCGATGCGTTGCGCCTAACCCTCACAGAACACAACTATCGTTATTACACGCTTGATGCGCCGATCATTACCGACGCGGAATATGACCGCCTGCTGCGCCAGCTTGAATCCTTAGAAACAGAATTGGGTAAGCCTGTGCCGAAGGAATCTCCAACCCGGATAGTCGGAGCACCTATCTCCTCGACGTTTAAGCCAAGAGAACATGGAGAACCACTTCTTTCAATTAAGGATATATTCGATAACGGCGCTGTTGAATCATTTATTATAGATTGCGAAAAAAAATTAAAAGCACAAAACCTTCTTTTTATTGTAGAACCAAAAATTGATGGATTGGCCGTCAACCTTCGCTATATTAATGGAAAGCTCTCAGTAGCGGCAACGCGAGGTGACGGAAAAATAGGTGAGGATGTCACTGCTAATATCCGTACCCTTTCCGATATTCCATGGTGCCTGAATAGTGGCGACAAATTGCTACCTGACGTGTTGGAAGTACGTGGTGAAGTCAATATGTCCAAAGCAGCCTTTTCTGAACTCAATGAACGTCAGAATGCTGATGGCTACCAGCCCTTCGCGAATCCACGTAATGCGGCTGCCGGTTCACTCCGACAGTTAGATGCGAAAGTCACTGCGCGCCGCAACCTTAATTTTTTCGCCTATGGCGTTGGGTTAGGAGGGCATGAATTAGCTTCAAATCAGGCAGATTTATTTGAGCTGTTAAGCCTTATGGGGTTTGCCACCCAGAAAACATCGATGGCAAAGAATGCCCGAGAGCTCATAGCGATATTTCAGCGATTTGAAAAACAGCGATCTGATATGCCTTATGAAATCGACGGGCTAGTTTACAAGCTGAATGATTTTTCTTTGCAAAAGAAGATGGGGGCTGATTCAAGGTACCCACTATGGGCAAGAGCACATAAATTTCCTGCTGAAGAAGTTGAAACCACGGTCAAATCAATTATTTGGCAGGTTGGTCGCACGGGTGTAATCACGCCTGTGGCAGATATGCAAGCGGTAAAGGTTGGCGGAGTCATGGTTTCGAGAGCTACTTTGCATAACCTCCAGGAAATGACACGGAAAGACATTCGAGCTAACGATAAAGTTGTTGTTCGTCGAGCCGGAGACGTAATTCCAGAAGTGGCTCGGCTATTTGAATTCGGCAAAAGAAGAGGCTTGGCGCCATCAGCACCAAAAAAATGCCCTGTTTGTGAGGCTCACATTGAGAAGAATGAATTGGAATCCGCTATTCGCTGTTCAGGAGGCCTGTCTTGTTCGGCCCAGCTAAAGGAGCGGCTAAAACATTTTGTTTCAAGAGGTGCAATGGATATTGATTCAATGGGTGCCAAATTGATAGAAATGTTGGTGGATGAACCCGAAGATTCAAAATTGAAATTAACTTCTATTGATAAAATATACACAATTGATTTTGATGCTTTGGCAGGTCGCGAAGGTTTTGGTGAAAAGAAAATTAATGCGTTAAAAAACGCTGTCGAAGCAAGTAAAACAAGGCCATTATCTAAATTTATTTTTGCCCTTGGTATTCGCAATGTTGGCGAAGTTCTATCCATTGCTTTAGCTCGCCACTTCCAAACGCTTGATAACTTAATAAAAGCAGAAGTTGAAGAAATATATTTAAGTTTCTCTGAGAGTTCTCAACAAACACCTCCAAGCCCCCTATCTGGGCAGAATAGTGTGATAGCAAAGAGCATCAAATCTTTTTTTGAGGAAGATCATAACCTTACTGTGTTAGAGTCCTTTAGAGCCCAAAAGTTATGGCCTATTGAAAAAGCTTTTAAACTAACAGTTAATAATAATGGATTACAAAATAAAAATGTTGTTGTAACTGGGACGCTCAAAACTATGAGCCGTGCTGAAGCAAAAGAGCGCCTGCGACTCATGGGAGCGAAACCAACCAATTCGGTTTCTAAAAATACAGACTTGGTTATCGCAGGGCTGGAGGCTGGGTCAAAATTAGATAAGGCTAAAGCGGTAGGCGTAAAAGTTATAGATGAAGAAGCTTTCCTGAGTCTTTTAGGCGACAATCATGAAGTGCCTACAAAACAAGGTGTTTTACTATGAAAAAGTTTTTTTCATCATTTAATTGGGCTGTTCCCTTTGCATTTTCTGATGCAATCAATCTATGTAGATTTGAAGAAGGTGATACCCTTTATGATACTCCTTTGGCGTATGATGAATGCTGGGATGCGGCGTGCGATGAAATTGGCTATGCATTACAAGTAAGACACCCTGCTCGATCCAGCAGTGCTTCTAAAGGGGCTGGGGGGGTGTTTGAGAAAAACTGGTCGTCTAAAGTTAGGGTTGACCTATATAAAAACCTAAAGAAGGTTGATTCAATCACCTCGACACAAGGAAGACTCTTTTCAGCATTATGGAGGGGAGACCTAGGTTTTCTTGAGGCAAGTATAAACCCTTCACTTCCTATAAGGTTAAAACAAATCATGCCAATGCTGAAAAAATCACCAAAGGATCTAACCAAACACGCTAATGGATATTTAACATTTGTATTGCCTAGAGATATTTCAAACCCTGTTTCTAAGTTAAAATATCAAAAGATTAACTCTGCATTGGCCCCATATTTGCAATCGAAAGAGCCAATTATATTGTTGCCAAAAGATGCTGGTTTGCCTAATTATGAAGCGATCAGCCCGACTATTGATATCGCACTTTTTCCAGTCAAATTGAACAGCAAAGCGGAATTGCCTGAGTTAATTAAATCTGCTGTCTATGTACCAAGTCTAAATGCAAAGAAAAGTATATTTAAAGTGGCTAGGCATGGCGTTATTATAGAATAACCTGAGAGGAGCCTATGATACAGTTTCTTGTACAAGGACGATCGCCTAGCCCATACAAGGTTAGTTTCACTTTGAATGGGGAAAACCTGAATGCATTTTGCACATGCCCTGCTGGAAAAAATGGACAGTTCTGTAAACATAGAATGGCCATACTTCGTGGTGACTCTGGGGCTGTTGTAAGCAGCAATAAAGATGAAGTATTAGCAGTGAGGGATTGGCTGGCTGGTTCCACTATCGAAATGGCAATACATGAAATTGCAGAAGCTGAGCATGAATTTGAGGAAGCTAAAAAACGATTGGCTCAAACGAAAAGAAACCTGACTAAAGCAATGCACAAGTAATTTCATGCAGCGAATAGTTCCGTGTGTAAATAGTGCGCGTCCAGAAAATTGTCGAATGGTACAAAAAACTTGCTTATTTGATGTGTTTCTGTTGCAATCACTATGGTGACGCTGAAAACGCCGCGTTACACCCGTGCAAACATCGATTATTTACACGTAAAATATAAAGCTACCGGATCGGAAGCCAATAGGTTTCCGGGCAACGGCAGGGTTCCGCCCCTGAGGAAAGGATGAAAATGGCAACCAAGAAAGTGAAACAACAAGCTCGCAACGTACTGAAAGAAACCTTTGGCTATGATGTATTCCGGCCCATGCAGGAAGAGATCATCTGCACACTGATGGATGGCAAAGATGCCTTTGTGCTGATGCCTACCGGTGGTGGTAAATCTTTGTGTTATCAGATACCCGCAATGATGCGCGATGGTACCGGCATTGTGGTTTCGCCGTTGATTTCTTTAATGAAGGATCAGGTCGATGCCTTAACAGCCTGCGGTGTTAAAGCCGCATATTACAATTCATCGCTGAAGGCAGCCGAAGCCAAGGAGGTGCTGGAACGTTTTGAAAATGGTGACCTGGACCTGCTGTATGTGGCGCCTGAACGCCTGCTTTCAAAAGGCTTTCTGGCTAAGCTGGAAAACGTAAAGCTGGCCATGTTTGCAATTGATGAGGCACATTGCGTATCGCAATGGGGCCATGACTTCCGCCCTGAATATGTGCGGCTCGGCGAATTGCGCGAAATTTTCCCGAACGTGCCAATGCTGGCGCTAACCGCAACTGCCGATGAGCACACCCGTGAAGATATCAGCGACCGCCTGAAACTGGGCAAGGCCAAACGCTTTGTCGCCAGCTTTGATCGCCCTAATATTCGCTATCTGGTAGCTGAAAAACGGCAGCCATTGACCCAGATCCTGCAATTTCTGGAAGGCTGGCCGAATTGCTCGGGCGTTATCTATTGCCTGTCCAGAAAACGGGTTGAAGATTTGGCTGTAAACCTGCAACGCCATGGCATCAGAGCCGCCGCTTATCATGCCGGCATTCCCGGTCGATCGCGTGAAAAGGTGCAGGATGATTTCCTGCGTGATCGTGTGAAAGTGATTGTCGCCACGATTGCCTTCGGCATGGGTGTGGATAAGCCCAATGTGCGCTTTGTCATTCACCACGATTTACCCAAGAGCATTGAATCCTATTATCAGGAAACCGGTCGCGCCGGTCGTGACGGCCTGGAATCTGAAGCACTGATGTTGTACGGCTCCGGCGATGTGAATCTGGTGCGTCGTCTGATTGAAAATGTGGAAAATATAGACCAGCGCCGTGTCGAAGTGCATAAGCTCAACAGCATGGTTGCATTTTCTGAGGCATTAACCTGCCGCCGCCGCGTGCTGCTCGGTTATTTCGGCGAACAACTGGATGAAGCATGCGGCAATTGTGATATCTGCCTCGATCCACCGGAAACGTATGATGCGACGGAGTTTGCCGAGGCTGCATTGCAATGCGTACGTGAAGTCAATGGCCATTTTGGTATAGGTTACATTGTTGATGTGCTGCGTGGCTCAAAAAATGCACGTATTCTGGAGCACAAACACGACCAGCTGAAATGCCACGGAACAGGTGCCGATATGAATGCCGATGAATGGACATCCATTCTGCGCCAGCTGGTTCATCATGGTTATTTTATTCAGGATGTCTCCAAACGAGCCGCCATGTTGGCCACCAAAAAAGCGGAACATATCGGCAGCGGCGAACCTATCATGCTGGCCAAATATCAACCCGGCTTTCGCCGGCACTTCAAACGCCTCGGCACGCCCCGCGATGAGGGACTATTCAAAAAGCTTGTACTGTTGCGTCAGGAGTTAGCTGACATGGAAGATGTGCCCCCGCATGTCGTGTTCAGCGATGTAACCCTGACTGAAATGAGCCAGCGCAAACCGGTCACTGAAGAGGCCATGCGCGGTATCAGCGGCGTCGGCCAGCATAAACTTGATGAATATGGTGAACCGTTCATTAAAGTGATCACCAAGCATATCGAAAGTGGCGATGGAAAAGCTGCCAAAAGCGGTGGCAAAGAAATCCCCATGCTGATTGCAAAGGGGCCGGGCCTGAATGAAACACAGACCTATATTCTGGCCCAATATCGCAAAGGGGTTAGCCTGCAGGATATTGCAGCCGCACAAGGCGTGAGTGACACTACCGTGCTTAAACATTATGTCGCCATCATTCGGGCGGGTCAATTTATTGATGTGCCCGCTTTTATCGGCGATGATTTTGATACCCTGATGAAAGAACTGGACGATGCAGATCCCTACGCATCACTGACCGAAATAAAACGCGATTTGTCTGTTGAGTTGAGTAATGATGAATTTCGCCTGGCGCTGGCCTGGCGCGAAGCCATCGGAGTAGCCTAGGCAAGTGCTGATATCACTCAAAGATATCTATATTGATAACTGAGGCCTGTCGGCGGCACGGGCGGCTGCGGTGGCACGTGACGTAATCTGGAGCCACCATGTCGATGCGAATCGTATGCGTATCGACATGGTGGGCTCAGCTGCCAACGATTCTCCTAAAGCCATGACAAAAAAATCGCCGTGTGAGGTGTTGGTGGAATTGCTCAAATAACGCCCCGGCAACCGAAGGCCAGCAACAGCGCCAGCATCGGTGCGCCGGAACCGATTTTACCTTCCGCCAGCATCTGTAATGCCGCCCGGCGCGATACCCAGAAGCTACGAATATCTTCATGTTCTTCTGCACAGCCGCCACCCGCACTAACCGGGCTGTGTTTATCCACCTTGCCCAAAAACAAGTCGATGCGTTCTGAACATGCGCCGGGCGTCGTATAATAGCGGCCAAGAAATGTTACTTCAGAGGGAGCAAACCCGGCCTCCTCCCGCGCTTCCCGGATAATCGCCTGATCAGCTGTTTCGCCAGCATCAATCATGCCGGCCACAATTTCAATCAGCCACGGATTTTCCTTTCGCGCCGCCGGGCCGATGCGAAATTGTTCGAGCAATAACACTTCATCCACCGTTGAATCGTAGAGCAGGATGGCGGCAGCATCGCCGCGTTCCATATTCTCGCGGCATATCTGCATGCGCCCTCCGCCAAAACAATCATGTTCCAGGGTGTATTCATCCATCGCAAAAAAGCCCTGATACACCCGTTGTTTGCTAATCATCCGATAATCCATAGCAGCCACCTCCTTATCCGTGCTTTCCGCATGCCCGGGTTCAATGCTACACTAAGCCGCATGAAGATTCTGGTAGTTGAAGACGAAGAGCGTGTTGCACACTTTATTCAGAAAGGCCTGAAAGAGGAAGGCCATGCTGTCGATGTATCTTACGACGGCGAGGACGGTGAATTTCTGGCCGAAGTCAATGATTACGACCTGATTTTGCTTGATCTGATGTTACCGAAGAAAAACGGCATTGCCGTCTGCCGCGAACTGCGCGCCAGTGGCGATGCCACACCGGTACTGATGCTGACTGCACGCGATTCAGTTGAAGATAAAGTGCGCGGTCTGGATGCCGGAGCTGATGATTATCTTGCCAAACCGTTTGCCTTTGAAGAACTGCTGGCGCGCGTACGCGCCCTGTTGCGCAGACAATCGGACAGCAAGTCACCGGTGCTTAAACTGCTCGACCTGGAACTCGATCCCATCAGTCGTCGCGTTTCGCGCAATGACAAAGCCATTCGCCTGACCACCAAGGAATACGCTCTGCTGGAATACCTGTTGCGTAATCAGGGCAAGGTGTTATCGCGCACACTCATCGGCGAACATGTCTGGGATATGAATTTCGACCCGGAAAGCAATGTGATTGACGTCTATGTCAGCCATTTGCGTTCCAAAATCGACAAAGGCTTTGAGCCGCCATTACTGCACACCCTGCGTGGTCAGGGCTATCTGCTCAGCGATGAATCTCCGCCTGCCTGACTAAGCGAGCAGGATTCTGACCATTCGCTCAACAGGCATCGTTTACTGGATGCGCTCCAATATCCTCCGCACCTTTCGCGGCAGATTGGCAATGCTCTATATTTCACTGGAATTCGGGATTCTGCTGTTTGCAGCGGTGGTACTGTACACCACGCTTTCCAACCGGGTTTATTACGAACTGGATGAACAATTAATGGAACAGGCCAGCTCGCTGGCCAATGAGCTGGAAAGCTCCCCCTTTTATTTCTGGTCCGGACATCTGGGCAGCTTTGCCGATCATTACCCCGGCGCCATGCAACTGGTGGGTGCCAATGGACGTATTTTGTTTCGTTCCGACCGCTCTCTCATCGACAAAGGGGGTAATGATGTCAGCCGCGCCCTTGGCCATGCTTTTCGCACCAACACCCCCTCATTTGCCTCAACAGAGTCGCTGCTCAACAAGGCCAATGTGCGCGTGATTGCATTCCCTATCCACAATTCAGGAAAAACTGTCGCCACCCTGATGCTGGGACACAACACGGCGGATATTCGCGCCGTCTTCAACCTACTGTATATCGTTGGCGGTATCCTTGGCCTGATTTCCATTGTCATCAGTGCGGGAGCCGGGTACTACATGGCCAAACGCGCTCTGGAACCGATTCATGAAATAACCAGCACGGCGCGAGGCGTAGCTGCCGGCGATTTGACCCGACGCTTGAAGTCCAAATCACAGGATAAAGAAATACAGATTCTGGTACGGGTATTGAACAAGATGTTCACCGATCTGGAAGCCAGTTTTCAAGCCCAGAAGCGCTTTACTGCCGACGCTTCGCATGAACTGCGCCTGCCGCTGACAATCCTCAAGGGGGAAATCGAAGTTGCGCTTCGTCACCCGCGAAGCGAAGATGAATACCAGCACATTCTGCGCCAGCAACTGGGTACGATTGACCGCATCCAACGTATCGTCAACGATTTGCTGACGCTGGCACGGGCCGATGCCGGTCAGTTGGAAATCGTACAGACGCCTGTTGATCTGTCGTTACTATTGCAAGAAGTGGGCCAACAGCACCTGATTCTGTTTGATAGCCAGCATGTAAAACTTGATATGCAAATTGAAGATGGGCTCGATATTATGGGGGAGAGCAGCCAACTCGAACGGACGGTGATGAACCTGTTATCCAATGCTTTTAAACATGCACCTGAGCACTCCAGCATCCAATTACATGCCTACGCCGAAGAAAAATCAGCCATCATTTGCATCCGTGATGAGGGGCCAGGCATTGCTGCCAAGCAGCAACAGCGGCTATTTGACAGATTTTATCGCGCTGATGATGCCCGCTGTCGCAAAGAAGGCGAGGGTGCAGGCCTGGGGCTGGCCATCTGCAAGCGCATTGTGGATGCTCATGGTGGTGAACTCAGAGTAGAAAGCACGATTGGAGAGGGTTCAACCTTTTATGTTCGCCTGCCGCTGTCCAATGCCGATGCAAACCACAAAAAACGCCTGGAGCATATGCTCCAGGATTCAGACTCAGCAACTTGATGCAAAATTGGGAATAACCCGGTTAGTTCCTGGCTACAGTATAATGCTTACTCCGCTTTCTCAAATCGCCGGCCACGCTCTCTGCGGCTACCCCGGCGACAAATTTTAAGCCTTTTGAGCTGGCTTTTGCATGGTGCATCAGCGTTTTGAAATCACGGTAAAAATAACGCTTATCAGCCACATGAATATGCGTCATATAACTCACCTGAAATTCAAAATTTGATATATCTTGCCGATCATACCCAACATTATAAACATTGGAGGAAAGCAGTTTACGATCTTGTGTGGACAACAAATCTGCCGTCACTACCATGCCAGGGCGATAGGGTTTATAAGGTGAAGCGGAAAAATAACCAAAGCGTTTGATGTGCACTCTCAATAGCGCATCCATGCCCTTCATGCGCTTATCCTTTTTCCGAAAAGCTTTTTGCGCCTGCCAATACGTCATGTTCAGATCAACCACGCGATATCCCAGCTTGCGTAATCGTTTTTTGATACCTTGCCGCATGGTTTTCACGCAATACTGGTGTAATGCAGGGTTGGCATCCTGATATTGAATCCGATGAATTTCCCGAGCCACTTGTTGCACAGCCTTGGCGCTGATACCAATGATGCCATAGATCGGATTTTCCCGCCGAACATCAAGGCGCTTATTATCTTCAACCAGTGGCAAGCCAATCACTCTCAGGCTCTGCGGCTGACTCTGTTCCAGATAAACAGGATTGCTATGCGTGGCACATGCAGAAAGTCCCAGCAGCGATATAGCTGCCATGCCAGGCAACAACACCGTTCGAAATTTGTGAATCCGCATGACCATTTCCCCTCCATACCTGCCTGAGCAGATACAGCGAAATATGCTAAAAAAGGTAGTCGATGCTGTGATTTACCGCACAATTATGAGGCAGTCAGCAACCACGCTGCCTCTCAAGCTAACCGGACAATCAACGCAACGTGGGATTGGTTGCGCTTTATTCTGGCAGACTTTTGCAAGCAGCTCTCAGGCTGGTGTATTCCAAACCACTTTGCGACCCACAATTGTAAATCCACACTCCACCATCCGTTTAAGCGTTGCAGGATAAATTCTGTGCTCTTCTTTTTGGATGCGAGCATGCAGGGAATCTCTTGTGTCATCATCGTGCACCGGCACAACTGCCTGCGCCAGAACCGGGCCGCCATCAAGTACCTCATCCACCAGATGCACCGTACATCCGGATGCTTTAACACCGTAAGCCAACGCATCCTCAACGGCATGTGCACCGGGAAAGGCCGGCAGAATGGCAGGATGAATGTTAATGATGCGCCTAGGGAATCGGCGCACAAAAAAAGAGGACAGAATGCGCATATAACCGGCCAGTACAATCCATTGACAGTCATGTTTGTCGATCAGGTCGGCGCAGGCAGCATCGAAGCGGGCACGATCCTCATAATCTTTCGGATTCAGATACACCACATGTGGCACGCCCGCCTGACGGGCAATGTCCAGCGCCGGCGCATCGGCTTTATTGGAAATAACCAATTGCACATCTACCGGACATGTTCCCGCTGCAACCGATTTCAAAATAATTTGCAAATTGCTTCCATGTCCTGAAACCATGATTGCAACTGATCTAGAATTCATAAATCACCCATTTGATGTAATGATGCAGGCGCATCAACAAACACTAACACTTTTCCTTCGTCATCAGAAAGCAATGCATCATGCTTCCCATCAGTCTTTCAGCATCGTTTCCCGGGCCAAAGAAGAAAGGGGTGCCAGTGGCACCCCTTTCCTTGCTTGTGCTGTACTCAGTTTAAGCAGCCTTGTCGGCGACGCTCTCTGTCTCGTTACTATCATCAATGACCTGAGTTAGTTCTTCCAGAACTTCGACATCTGGAACCGCCTCAATGACTTCTTCGGCATCCGCTTCATCAGCTACAGGCTTCGGGGCATTCCGAGCTGCAAGGCCCGTTCCAGCCGGCAACAGCCGACCGAGAATCACGTTCTCTTTCAGACCCATCAGCCAATCAACCTTACCTGCCAATGCAGCTTCCGTGATCACGCGTGTGGTCTCCTGGAACGATGCGGCTGAAATAAATGAATCGGTACTCAAAGAGGACTTGGTAATACCCAACAGAATCGGCTCAAATGTGGCAGGCGCCTTGCCTGCTGCAACCAGCTTACGGTTGGTCTGCAACACATGCTTTCGCACCGGCTGCTCACCAGCCACATATTCCGATTGGCCCGGATCGATAATCTGAACCTTGCGCATCATCTGACGAGCGATCACTTCGATATGTTTATCGTTGATCTTCACGCCCTGCAAACGATAGACCTCCTGAATTTCATCGGTCAGGTAGTTGGCCAGCGCTTCCACGCCC